>CAZGVT010000112.1:0-9449 GCA_964529255.1 uncultured Alphaproteobacteria bacterium
GAACAGTCCCATGGCAGTCCCGCGCTTCTCTGATGAAACGAGATTCGAGACTAGGGCCTTGCTTACTCCTTCCGTCAGCGCGTAGTAAAGTCCGTATACCACAAACAGCGGCCACATCAACCAAGGCTGAGGCAGCATGGCGAAGCCGAGATACACGGCAGCGTACACAAACAAGCCGATTGCCAGCAATGTTTCCTTGCGCATGCTGTCCGCTCGATGACCGATGGGATAGGAAAGCAGCGAGTAGCTCGCATTGAAGCAGAGAAAGGCGCCAATTACCGCCTCGAACGAAAAACCCGCTTCGCGCGCGCGCAGCAACAAGAAAGCGTCGCTGGAAAGTCCCAATGTCGCGATGCCGTAGAGCACCAGCACCGTGTAGTAACGTCTGCCGAAGTGCAGATCGATGCGCGCGCGTTTGGATTGGGGCGAGACTGCCGGCGGACGCGAGTCTTTCACCAGAAAAGTGAGGGCAACGCCGGCGACGGCGGGAATAAACGCGATCCAATACAGCCCACGCAAGAGCGCCGTTTCGGTGCCGGGATTCCGTAACAGCGCAATCAGCAGCAGGGACAGCGCGACGCCGATCATCGCTCCGGCGGTGTCCATGGCGCGGTGCAGTCCGAAGGCGCGTCCCCGTAATTCCGGGGGACAGGAGTCGGCAATCAGCGCATCGCGCGCAGTCGTGCGCACGCCTTTGCCGAAGCGGTCCAGAAACCGCGCAAGGAGTACGAGCGGCCATCCGGCAGCAATGCCGATCAGCGGTTTGGCCAGCGCGGAGAGCGAGTAGCCGGAGATGATAAACAGTTTGCGCCGGCGGATGCGATCCGAGTACCAGCCGCTGGCGCCTTTCAGCACGCTGGCGGTGCCTTCGGCAATGCCCTCGATGATGCCAACGACTCCCACCGATGCGCCCAACACCGCAGTGATGAACAGCGGCGTCACGGCATAGAGCATTTCGCTGGAGATGTCGGTCAATAGACTCACCCAGCCGAGGCGGACGACGTTGCGAAAGCCGTTGATCAATTTCTCAATTTTCTTTGGGCGCTGGTTGGCGGTGTTGCGAAAACACGAAACGTTGTGTCATTCTGACGGCCGCTCCTTGGGCTTGCGGCCTGAAGAATCTCTCGGAGTTTGCGGGAATGACGAAACCAGATCCTTCGCGCGCGAAGACCGAAAACGCGCGCTCAGGATGACCCGTTGGCAAGTTATAGCTCATCCCTTTTCCGACTCCATCTCAATCCACTTCTTCCAGTAGAATTCACTGCCGGGATCGTCATTAAGTCGCTGCACGATTTGCCAGTACCACTCCTCGAGCGGAATTTCGTGATCATCGAGGCGAGGGAACGGATTGTACGCGCCGCCCGCGAGCGCTCTGCCAATCTGATCGAGAGTGCCCAGCGCAAGTTCCGGCACGTCCCGGTGGCGGATCCCCGAAATCTTCATCATTTTCTCGAAAAGAAATGCCTGCGGAATCGCCCCGGGAATGAAACCCAACGCTCGCGTGCGCATCACAGGGAGAAATGCATCGAGCACGATTCTCCCGTGACCATAGGCTTTGATCGTGTCGGCCTGCAGAAATTCCTTGGGCAGAAAGAGTGACGTCGAGTACGGCCCTTGCCTGCCGTAAAACGGCGATTCCGGATCGCGCGAGATCACGTCGAGACTGCCTCGCCAGTCAATATAACAAGTCACGCGCACCTTGAATCCGGCGGCCTGCAAAGCTTGCGGAAAGTCCACAGCGAGCCTGCCCATGATCTGCCGCGTGTTTTCGATCTGCTGATCGGAGAGCGGCAGTAAACGGTATTGAAACAGCCCGTCGCTATCGATGTCCTTAACATAAATCGGCGGCATTCCCGGCAGCATTCCCGCCACTGCCGCCGCGACGGTGTTGATGTAGATCACTTCGCGCGCTCCGGCCTGGCGCAGAGATTCGAGCAGCCAGTCAAATGCAGCACCTTGAAGAGCGAGCCCGTCATTCGAGAGATGGTAGCGCTGTCCCATGCCCATCTTCTCCGCCCGTTCGGACATCTGCTTGCCCATCTCGAAACCGACCGAGCGCGACAGATCGCGCGAGACGACACTCACACTTCCATCGACCGCGGTGAATCGTCGAACGGCAGACTCCAGTGCTCCTCCGAGTCCCGGCCCTGTGGCACCCGCGAGCACAAAATGCCGCCCGCGAATCCAGTCCAGACCGTATTGGCCATAGGAGATCAGATCGCTGTGCCGCGACCAGATACGGTCGAGCAGCTCCCGGGCATCCTCCGGAAAGCGCGCGACTTCCTCAGCGGTTGGCCGGGGAACGACCGGGGTGTAGTCCTTGATCCGCAAAGAGGGATCCGGAGTTGCGAACGGCGATGGAGACTCAATCATGGCAGAATTATTGGGGTTGGAGGAGTGAGACGCGAGCGAAGATCGAGCGGTGACGGCGCATCTAATATAACACTTCCGCAATCACCCGTCAATGAGGAACCTAAGGGGTTGATTTTCTGGTGTTGAAGCCGTACCTTCTGCCGATGCACCCCATCCATTCGAGCTTATGAGCGTCTTCAAGGCCCGCGTCGCTTCCGTGGCCGGGAAACGCTGCCGGATTCTGCTGCCCGACCTGTCGGAGCGGAATGCCCTGCTGCGGGGCAGGCTCTTTGCCGATGATTTCTCAGGCGTGGCCGTCGGAGATGATGTAGACGCTGTCGAGAGCGAAGGGCAATGGATGGTGGAAAGCGTTCATCCGCGACGTAACGAGTTCGTGAGACAGGGTCTGCGCAAGGAACGACAAGTGTTGTTCGCGAATGTCGATCGTGTGCTGATTCTCGCTTCGCTTAACCAACCGCGCACCAAGGAAGCTGGAATCGATCGCTTCCTCGCTGCGGCACTTTGCGGTGGCATTTCTCCCGTGCTCGTGCTCTCGAAAACCGACTTGGACACTCACGCGAATCGCGCAACCGAATTACGAGAGTTGTATGCAAGTTTCGAATTGCCCGTGTATGCCGTTTCTTTCATCACCGGTTCCGGCGCCGAGGAGTTGTTATCGGCGATCTCTACGGGAACGACGGCGCTCGTGGGAAACTCAGGAGTTGGAAAGAGCACACTTGTGAACAGCCTCATCCCCGGCCTGGATCTGAAAACCCGCGAGATTTCCGCCTGGTCGGGCAAGGGCACGCACACGACGACCGCCGCGTTGCTGATTCCGTTTTCCCCCCAATTCGTGAGGGAATCAAAGGATGAGTCATCCTGTTTGATCGACACGCCCGGCATGAAGAGTTTTGCCCCCTACGGTATCACGCGTGAGAACTTGATCGGGCTGTTTCCCGATCTTGCCGAGCAGGCCGGGCAGTGCCGGTTCACGAATTGCGGCCACCACCAGGAGCCCGGATGTGTCGTGCAGGAAAGTGTGCGCATGGGTGTAGTGGCCGCCTCGCGATTGAAATCATACCACCGATTGGTCTCGGAATTGGTTGAATGAAGCGTGTGTTCAGGAAAACCGTTCCTGCTGCGAACTATGGCAATGAAAATGCAAAGGGGCTGACTCATAAGTATCGAGTTAGCCCCTTTGCTCATTTGTGTCGTTAGCTAATCTTGGTGGAATCACTCATATTGCTGAGGTTACACTCACTGCCACTCAAGTTCGTGATTCTCTAATTAATCTCAAATCTCAACAAAAGAGGCCGCCCCATACTTATGGGACAGCCTCTTCTTGTTTGCCTAAAATGGTGTGAATCAGCCGACGAAGCGAGGTGTGAACTTCGCGAGTGCTTCGAATGCGCGCTCCAAAACATCCTCCGGCGGCAAGAATACAATGCGCATGTGATTCGTGCCCGGGACTTGACCGAATCCCGTCCCAGGCACGACAACCACTCCGGTTTCCTTGATCAATTGAGCGACGAATTCGTTGTCACTCACGTTGACGTGCAGGCGGGGAAACGCGTAAAATGCCCCGGTCGGCATGACGCAGGAAATTCCGGGAATCCTGTTCAGCTTGTCAATCATGAGATCGCGCCGCCGCGTCAATCGGCGCCGGATGTCGACCAGGTGTGATTGATCACCTTCAAGAGCGGGCTGAATCGCAAATTGCTCAGGATGGTTGGCACAGAGCCTCGCCCGCAGCAATTTGTTTATCGCCTCGACATATTCGCGCATCGCCGACTGTCTGCCGCTGACAATTCCCCAGCCGACGCGAAACCCGGGGACGACGTAAGACTTGGACAACCCGTTGAATGTGATGATTGAGGCATCGGGATCCAGTGACGCGATGCTGACGTGTTTCGCGGAGGAATCCAACAGCAGTTTATCGTATATCTCATCCGCGAAAATGATCAGATCGCGCTCGCGGGCGAGCTTGATCAAAGCATGAAGCGTCTCTTCGCTGCAGACCGAACCCGTCGGATTGTTCGGATTAATGATGACAATCGCGCGGGTCTTGTCGTTAATCTTTGCGCGAATATCTTCCACGCTCGGCTGCCAGCCATTGCTCTCGTCAAGGTAATAAGGGTTCTCGATGGCTCCCAGTTTGCAGAGAATCGCACTGTACAATGGATAGCCCGGAGTCGGCAGTAACACGTTTTCGCCCGGATCAACTAACGCGGTCAAACAAAGGTCAATTGCCTCACTCGCTCCCGTGGTCACAAACATGTCCAGCACATTACGAATGCCAAGGCGGTCCGCCTCACGGGCAATCGCTTGCAGCGCAGACGGGATTCCCGATGACGGCGAGTAACCGTTTTGGTTTCGCTGCATGGCCTCATAAGTGGAATCCACAATGTGCCGGGGAGTGACGAAATCGAACTGGTTGGGATCGCCGATGTTCAGGTACAGCATTTCCTTGCCCGTGCGTGCCACCTGTTGAGCGAGCACGACCACGTCCCGCACCGCGTAAGTAATGTTGTCCGTCCTGTGCGCCGGGCGAATCATCGTGTTCTCTCTCATCTCAAATGTTCTTGGCCTGCCACTTGTGAGCGAAGTAACTGTAGATAGCGATTCCGATTGCGGATGCAACTCCGATGGCCGCAAATTGATACCAGAGCTGATACGGATGGTAGGTCTGCCAGAGCAATTGTGTCGCCTGACTGGCATCCATGCCCGTGAGCTGCTGCAACGCTTCAAATGCGTTGGTGCGGGCAATGGTCTCGCCCTTGCCGATCAGATCGCCGATCCAACTCATTGCAGCCGGCGGCAAACCGAGCGAGTTGATCTTGTCCATCAGTCCCTCCCCGGTCAATCCTGAACCGAGACCGAAATGCGATTCGATATAGCGCAGCGAGAGATTTGCCTTGTCGCCCATTCTGTCGTAGATTTCGCCGCCCATGAGCGAGCCGTAACTCCAGCCAATCGCCAGCGGAATGTTTGCGTAGCCCATGTACAGGGCCTTCTGCCCTTCCGGCGCAATCACCCCGAGATATTCGTTCATCTTCGGACTGGCAAGCATCTCGCCGACACTGAAGCATAGAATACCGAGAATGCAGAGATAACCGGACATTGTGAATCCGGCAAAGATGAGTCCCGCCGCGGAAACCAGCATCCCCAGCAGGATTGAAGTCAGCCGCCTCATCCGCGAGACCATCCAGGAAACGAGCACGACGCAGAGGACAATCAGACCGGCATTGGCGTTGATCATCCACTCCTGCGAGATCATGACCCCGCGCGGAGTGGAATTTGTCATCCACGAAGGCAGATTCAAGGCGGCCACAATGTTCGAACTATCCACCCAGTCCACGATAAAATTGGGGAGCATGTCGAATAGCTGCATGAACATCAGCCAGAAACCGGACATGAGCCAGATGAAGGCTCCGACTCTTGTGGTGCGAACAATCAGCACGGCGATGCCGAGCATGATGAACACATTCTGGAACGTCGACTGCTGACTTTCATCGAGCGCATTGAGCGATCCGAAAATCAATCCAACCGCAATCAGCGCCGCGCTGACGAAGATCAGCCACCACGGCCGCATGAGATTTGTGCAAGTCGTGACGAAAATTTTCCACGGCCCCGCGGTCTGCTCTCCGCCGGCCTGGACTTCCTTGTAGGTCAGAAGCATCAGGAAGTTGAGGGAGACGATCACGGCACAGCCGTAAAACACCATCGGCCAGGACACTCCATAGAGGAAGTGTGCCAGCGGCGGCCCAAGAAATCCTCCGATATTTACGACCATGTAAAACGTTCCCCAGCCTACGGAAGAATTCTCCAGTTTCAGGCTGCGCACCAGAGTTCCCTGGATGCCGGGCTTGAAGATCGCAGTCCCTAACGCAAGCACGCAGCAACCGATCAGGAAGGGATAGAAGTCCCTTTGTGTGGCCATGAGCAGATAGCCGATGGCCTTAATTGCGATGCTGGCGGCAATCGTCCGCTTGTAGCCGTATCGATCGGCGAAGCCGCCGGAAAACATCGGTACGAGCGTCTGAGCAAGCGCCCAATAGAAAAAGATGACACCCTTTTGGGTCTGGGTGAAATGCAGGCCGTTGATTTCGTCGGCCTGTGCGATGTAGATGGGGATGACGACTCGCACTCCGTAGTAAGCGAGTCGCTCGAGCATCTCCATCACGTTGACCATCCAAAAAGCACGGGAAAACCCGCGCAATTGGCCGGCGAGGGATGAGGTACTCATGAAGGAAGGGGTTGAGAGGAGGGACTATTCGACGGCGAAGCTAAGCGTCACCACCGATGTAATGTCCTTTTCGAGTGAGGATGTATCGTAGTAGCCGTAGTCGCTCACGTCCGTCGAATTTCGCGGCGTGACTTGAAAGACACCCATTCTTGCGCTGCGCAACGCACCGATCTTGCAGCCGGCATTTTCGGCAAGTTTTTCCGCACGGGCGCGCGCATCTTGAGTGGCTTCCCCAATCATCTCGATGCGAAGATCTGCAAGCTTTGTATACAAGTACTCCGGAGAAAACGAATTGAGTGGAATGCCCTCCTTAATTAACTCGGTTGCCCGGTTGGACAACTCCGCAATTTCCTTGACATCGGATGAACGGACCTCGAATGTGGCGTTGGCTTCATAGCCGAGGATTCGGCCTGTCGCCATTCCGTGTTCGTTATATTCCTGATTTTGAGAGGTATTGATGTTATTAAACTTGATCGCGTCATCGGGAACTTTGTTTGCCTTCAAATATTCACGGACTCGCTTTTGGTACAGCTCGATTTCCGAGTAGGCAGTCTGAAGGGTTGAACCCCGGCTGAAAACCGATCCGCGCCAGATGATGAAGTCGGAGACGATGGCTCGCTTTGCAGATCCAGTGACTGTGATCGTGTCTCCGGCGCGCTTGATGCTCTTCAGTCCCGACGAAGCCGCGAAACCGAAAACGATAATCGCGGCGGCAATGGCGAACATTCCGGCCGCTGATCCCATGGATCGTTCACTCATGATACTTCCGCTAATGGGTTGATTTTGGTCAAGGCTGAACGCCCGAAAACAAGACGAGCACCGGCCGGAAGCAAGGATGTCCGTCGGTGCTCGAGCCGATTGGCTCCGGAGGAGGGATTCGAACCCCCGGCCTAGTGGTTAACAGCCACCCGCTCTACCGCTGAGCTACTCCGGAAGGTAAACCCAAATTTATCAATTCGCAGGGAGATTGTCAAGGTATTTTCCAATCCCGGCACCCCAACCAAGAGGCTCCAGAAAAGCGGTTAGCACAGATTTATAAACTAATAACTTACAATAGCTTATGCGCTCGCTGTCAGTCTATTGATTTAGATCGAGAGCCGGAGTCGCGAGGCCAAGTTCTCTCTGCGCCTTTCTGAGAGCACTGTGGGGATGACCGCCGGCAACTGAAGGCCCGACTGTTGCGACTTGAAAGCGAGGTCGTGCTTTATCGAGGAACTGCTCTCCGGGACGATTTCCGCTTTGCAATTCTGAGTCGCGCGTTTTATATTCGGTCACCGCCCAAAACTCCTAATCGTCGCCTCACTTCTACAGGCCATGGACAACTGCATTTTTTGTAAGATCGCAAAGGCCGAGATTCCCTCTCAGAAAGTTTTTGAAGACGAACATGTATTTGCGTTCAAAGACATTTCTCCGCGTGCGCCGACACACATTCTCGTCGTTCCGAAGCGGCATATCGAGAAATTCGCGGACCTTACCGATGCCGACGAACAGCTCATGGGGCATCTGATGCTCAGCGTCCGAAAGATCGCCGCTTTGCTCGGAGTCGATGAGTCCGGATTCAGGATCGTGATCAATAACGGGGAGTCTGCCGGTCAAAGTGTCTGGCACCTGCATCTCCATCTTATGTCGGGACGAAGTTTTCAATGGCCGCCGGGCTGATACCGTGTTGAATTCAGAAATTATCCACTCCAAACCGGCCGTTTCTTCAATCGACATGGTCGTCGTTGCCTCGCGAACGAAGCACGCGGAGTCGCTTGCTGAGACGCTTGGCAACGCGGGATTCCGTGTGAAAGCCCTATCATCCGGTGATGCGGTTGCGAGTGCCATGGGCGATCTCGGCGCCAGAACACTTGTAGCTTTGGGTGACGTCGAGATTGTCGAGACGCTCGCGTTGGTCCGCGAACACCGGCCACTTGCAGCCGTGATCTGGTGTGCGGCTGAGCCCACAAGTGTAGTTCCGGCCCGCGAACTCTTCGACCTGCACGTCGAGGAGACCGAGTTTCTCGCCGCGCCTCATGTGTGCGTCAATGCGGCGACCGCGATTCGGCGATTGTCGATCCAGATGAAAACGGTCCGCGAAGATGCCGAGCATGCAAACGCGAATTTCCAGAGAGTCGTCGACGAGCGGACCAAAGAGGCTATGCGACCGCAAGAGAGGCTGATGTCGCTCTTCAACCGAATACCGGCAATCGTCGGCGGAGCAACGGTGGAACTGCGGCTGCAACTTGCCGCCGAAGCGCTTATCACGCCGAGTCTGTATTGCGAGTGTGCGATTCTGATTCCCGATAATCACAATGATGTTATCTGCGGTTCGGCCGGACTCAGTATTCCGGAAGACCGGCTGGGCTGGTATCAATCGATGCTTGAGGCGCTCGAACGGACCGGATCGACTCGCTCCGTGGTGCACTCCGAGGCGGGAAGGGAAGCCGAGGCGAGAATCCTCTCGCCGCTTCTCGACCATGACGGCAAGATCATCGGACTGGCGGTTATGCACGGAGTCCATGGGCGCGACGCGTTGGAGCCGGAGGCTGTTGCGCTGACGGAGCTGTTCCTCTCTCTGACCTCGCACTCGATTCAACAGATTCGTCTGGAACGCGAAATTGAAGAGAGTGAGGCGCTCTATCGATCTCTCATAGACAATGTCGGCGACGTAATTTTCCGGTTCGAGCGCGACGGAAGATTGAACTTCGTCAGCCGGCATGTAAGCACATTGCTTGGAGAGCCTTGGCGCGGACTGTTGGGCCGGAGTTTCTTCGACTTGATGATCGAACCGGAACGGTCCGAACTCCTCGCAGTGATGCCGTACCTGCTCGAGGGTCACAGTCATACGCGGGATGTTTCGCTCAAACGC
>CAZGVT010000113.1:0-9163 GCA_964529255.1 uncultured Alphaproteobacteria bacterium
CCGCGGCTATCCGCCGGAAATCAGCTATTGCAACTTCCATCAGTTCGGCAGCAATCGCGCGGTCTGGCTCAGCGATTCCACGGACTTGTTCATGCCAAACAACTATTTTGGTACGCAGGATACCGTCTGGATACATCAGGCGCGCATCCACGATGGTCGCGATATGGGCGGGTTGGGTTTCGTGACAATTTCGCCTGTATGGGACCACTTCGAGTGGCTTGAGCTGTCGGCACGAAATCGGACTCCGCACCCAGCACAATCCGCCCGTCTCGAAGTCTTCCCCAATCCGACCAATGGCCTCGCTACAATCCACTTCGAGGCGCCGTGGTTGGGAAACAAAATAAATGTCTTCGACATATTGGGTCGACGAGTGGATTTCTTCTCCAGAACTGCAGATGATCGCAGCTTCATCTCATTGAACCTTAATGGTGTGCCCAACGGGGTCTACTGGGTAGAAATGTCGGATGGCAGGCAACGGCTTATAACAAAAATCCAAATCGCAAAATGAAGGAGTCCATAATGACGCGAATGACCGCAACACTAATTCTTGGAGTGCTAACTCTGGCGGATTTGTCGAACGCCGAGACATGGTCCGCCGTGGCGTCCGCGAGTATTGGAGAGCCGCAGTCATTTAGCTGGTGTGTGGATCAGACTGCAGACGGAGAAGATGGTCGTGCCGAGGTAGCGCCGCACGGATGTGCGCTCTTCCGGCGGCGTGAAGGCACGCCGCTCGGCGAAGCCCCCCCCTTCATCCCCCTACAGGATGTGGGGGGAGATGGAAGCGGGCGAGTAAGTCGACTCCGGTGATCTTTCAGGCGCGAAAACGGAAGACGCGCCTTCAAGATGACAAGATTAATGTGGTAAGCTTCGATTCCGGCGGCGTGAGGGCACGCCGCTCGGCGAAGCCCCCCCTTGTCCCCTTCACGGAGTGAGGGGAGATGGAAACGGGCGAGTAAGTCGACTCCGGTGATCTTTCAGGCGCGAAAACGGAAGACGCGCCTTCAAGATGACAAGATTAATGTGGTAAGCTTCGATTCCGGCGGCGTGAGGGCACGCCGCTCAGCGAAGCCCCCCTTGTCCCCCTACGGAGTGGGGGGAGAGTGGGCGAGAACAGGAAAACGCGATATTCAAACAGCCCCCGGATTCGGGGGCTGCGGTGTTTAGATAAAATGACGGGTGAGGGCTCAGGCGGTGGCCATGGCGCTGTTCAGGACGGTCTTTAGTTCACCGACACCAAAGGGTTTCATCAGCACAAGATCGCAAGGGCCGTTCAGCGCATCGATTTGCCCGGTCATGAGCACAAGTCTCGGGTACGGTTCGCGGCAGCGGATATTTGCGCAGAGCTTATGTCCGTCCAGATCGGGCAAATTGAGATCACAGAGCACGATATCGGGCCGTACGATGTCGATGATTTTCATAGCCTCGGTTGCATTGGAAGCTGTGAGTGTCCGCAACCCGACGGATTCCGCGACCTCTCGAATCACCTCTATGACGAGCGCCTCATCGTCCACAATCAGCAACGTTTGCTCTTGCATTGTTCAAGTGGTCTGTTTGAATTGATCAGCGGTGGTCATTTCTCAGTCTATCCAAGGGCAAAACCGGCTCCAGTTTCGCGTGCCGAAGGACTGCTTGAGTTTTGCGTACCAAAAGCGTACTTTGGGTAGTTGAAACCACCAATTTCCGGGGTCAGCAGAGCGGATGTCCTGTTGCGGCTACAGCTTTTCGGACTTATACCGTGCCGCCTATGGACGCGACCCGGATCCGGAGGAGCTTGAGCGCCTGTATCGGCTGCCGCGTGCAGCAATCAATGCCACCGTCCGTGAGTGGGCTCAGCTCGCTGGCTGGGAGACCCGCGAGGTGGTCGGCAGCGACGGGGAGGTGTATGTGGGGTTTTGGAGAGGCGATCGAACAGATTTCGGGCAATCTTAATTAAAGGAATTTGCACTTTTCTTATTTTATTTGCATCTTAAGTAAAGCGAACTTTATTTACGGTCACGCAATGGCTGCCAGATGTTGTTTAATCTAATATAAACAAAGAATTAAAATTAGCATGGAGCCACGTGAATTTCGGCCCGGCCAACAAAAACACCTGCGGAAAGGGGTTGGTGGTTATTGGGCCTTTGTACCGCCACCGCTTTCCCATCAGATTGAGTACGGCGCAGAAGTGGGCTCTTACCTCTCTCTGGCAGACCAGAAGCTGGGATCATTGCGCGGGTTGTGTTATCGACTGCAGGCGCCGAACCTGCTGTCCGGAGCGTACGTGAATCGCGAAGCGGTGCTGAGTTCGCGGATTGAAGGGACCAAGTCCACGGGATCGGACTTGTACTTGTTCGAAATCGAGCCGGCATCCACGGCAGATCAGCAGGACGTATTGGAAGTGCAAAACTACGTGACTGCACTAAACTATGCCCTGAAGCGCCGGGAAACATTGCCTCTCTGCCTGAAGCTGTTGCGGGAAATTCACGAGCGGCTGGTGACGGGGGTGCGCGGCAGTATCAAATCGCCGGGCGAGTTTCGCACGTCGCAGAATTGGATCGGTGGAGCCTCGCCTTCAAACGCGTCTCATGTACCGCCTCCGGTCGAGGAGATGCGCGGATGCCTTGACGCGCTTGAAAAGTTTCTTCATCGTCCTTCGCCGAAGGGAATCCCGGCCTTGATCGAGTGCGCCCTTGTGCACTATCAGTTTGAAGCAATTCATCCGTTTCTGGACGGCAATGGGCGAGTCGGCCGGCTCCTGATTACCTTGTTGACCATCGAACGGGAGTGCCTTGACGCCCCATTGCTCTACCTGAGCGCATACTTCGAACGCAACCGGAGCGATTACTACGACAGATTGTCCGAAGTCAGCCGCACGGGTGATTGGAGAAGTTGGCTGATCTACTTTCTAATCGGTGTAGCTGAGCAAGCGAAGGACGCAATTGCTCGATCACAAACAATCGTTCAACTCAGAGAGTCGTATTTGGATATGAAGCTGTCGCCGACCGCACATCGTCTTGTAGATAGATTGTTCTTGAATCCATACATCACGGTAAAATTCACCAGCAATGTTCTCAGTGTTTCCGTTCCGACCGCCAATCTCGCTCTGCGGCAACTGGAGTCGGCCGGTATCGTATCTCCGATAGATCCGTCCCGCCGGCGCGGCCAGATCTACGTAGCTCAGGATATCCTGCACGCTTATACTGCCGACCCAAATGCTTGACACTCCCTCGTCTATTCTCCGCGTCTCCGATGTTGAATCCCTCGCCCGCGAAAAGCTGCCGCATATGGCATGGGAATATCTGGATGCGGGGGCGGGAGACGAGTTGACACTGGGTTGGAACCGCGCAGCATTCGACCGCATTCGTTTGATGCCCCGCGTGCTGGCCGATGTCTCACAGATTGACACGCGCATTTCGCTTTTCTCGCGCGAACTTCCGCATCCCATTCTGCTGGCTCCGGTTGCTTACAACAAGCTCTTTCACCCGGAAGGAGAGATGGCTGCTGCACGCGGCGCGGCGATGGCAGGGGCAGTGTACTGCATGAGCACGATGGCGAACGTGAGTATTGAGGACGTAGCACCCCCCCTTGCCCCCCCGCAAGCAGGGGGGAAAGGAGAGGGCACCCAAGCAGGGGGGAAAGGAGAGGGCCCGCAGGCAAGGGAGAAGCTGACCCTCTGGTATCAATTGTATGTGCAGCAGGATCGAACGTACACGGCGCGGCTGATTGAGCGGGCGGTATCGGCGGGAGTCGAGGCGCTGGTGGTGACGGTGGACACTCCGGTGCTGGGAAATCGCGTGCGTGAAACGCGTGCGGGGTTTGCCTTACCTCCCGGACTCGACCGGGCCATGCTGCGCGATGTGCCGGCGGCTTCACAGCTCATGGGCCATATCTCGGACGCGGACTCGATATATTATCCGCTGGTAAATCCGGCGATGACCTGGAAGGATATCGAGTGGATTTGTTCAGTCTCAAAAGTGCCGGTGGTACTGAAGGGGATTTTGAATCCTGAAGATGCGGAACGCGCGCACGCACGTGGCGCGCGGGGGATCATTGTCAGCAATCACGGAGCGCGGAACTTGGACACGGTGCCTGCTACCATTGACGTGCTGCCTCGCATTTCGGCCAGGGTACGAGGCGCGATGCCGGTACTTTTTGACGGGGGCATCCGGCGCGGAACGGATATCTTGAAGGCGCTTGCCCTGGGGGCGAATGCGGTATTGATCGGGCGGCCATACGTGTACGGACTCGCTGTGGGCGGTGCGGAAGGAGTCGCCACGGTGATCAAGCTTCTGCTCAAGGAATTGAAAATTGCGATGGCTCTTTGCGGGAGAGCGAGCCTCCGCGAGATTGACCGTGCGCTCATCGAATCGTGACGGTGCGGCTGAAGATTTGTTGTATTCGGTCGGAGAGCGAACTTCGTTGTGCGGTTGCACACGGTGTTGCGGCGATTGGTCTGGTGTCGGCGATGCCCAGCGGACCGGGACCGATTCCGGAGGAGCGGATTTGTGAGATCGCGCGGATCGCGCCTCCCGGAGTTGCGACTTTTCTATTGACGAGCCGGACTCGCGCGGTTGATATCATCGAGCAGCACAGGCGCTGCCGGACGAGTGTCATCCAGATCGTTGACGCTCTGACGGAAGGATCGCACGCGGAGATTCGCCGTGCATTACCGGGAATCAAACTCGTGCAGGTCATCCACGTACGCGACCGCCGTTCAGTGGGTGAAGCGCTGTCTATTGCAGAGGAGGTCGATGCACTGCTATTGGATTCAGGTAACCCTGCTCTGACGGTGAAGGAACTCGGCGGCACCGGACGCGTGCACGATTGGCTCCTCTCCCGCGAAATTCGCGACCAATCGCCGGTTCCCGTTTTTCTTGCCGGGGGACTGACTCCCGAAAACGTATGCACCGCCATTGATGTTGTCAGGCCGTTCGCCGTGGATGTGTGCAGCGGCGTACGTACGGAAGGAGAACTCGATGCGGACAAGTTGCGGCGATTCTTGCGCGCGATGGCTGCACAATAGCCGGACGGCGGTTACCCGCCCGTCGTTCGGATTCCAATCACAAGCGGCGATCTCTGCCAGTCGAGCGAATTCCGGCGGGGTGAGCGACCCTGCTCGGCGGGAAACTGGTGGAGTGACTTACTTGGAGTGATGGTCCGCCTTTAATTCACTAGGGGCAGGCTCTGCCTGTCCAGCACAAGCCGTTCGACGGGCGGAGCCCACCGCTAGTGTGCAAGGAATACGATATTTTTTTCCACTAGGGGCAGGCTCTGCCTGTCCAGCACAAGCCGTTCGACGGGCGGAGCCCGCCGCTAGTGTTTGGGTGGGAACCCGTCAATTCATTGGCGTCGGACCACTCGTACTCGACCGTGATCGGCCCGGTGGTTGGCTGCAAGCAGCCAATACTGCTCGGGGCTCTATCAGCAAGATGTCGGGCGCGGCAATTACCGCGCCCGATTTGTTTCTACAAGAATTATTTTGATTGAATCAGCGCAACAGTACGAGTTTAGTGGCGGGGGACAGACTGCCGGCGGATTCAACCTGAGCAAAGTAGATTCCGCTGCCCAGGCGCGGACTCCAACTGACCGTTCCGCTGTAACCGGAAATCGCGATCTGATCGGCAACGCGACCGAGCAGATCGAACAAGACTATTCTGCCTTGGCCGCCCGTAGGCAATTGGTACGCAATCTGAGCCGTTGCGTTAAACGGGTTTGGGTACACGTTTGTTACTGCAAGTTCCGTGGGAATTACTGCGGGCTCTTGCGATGGAGTTGCATCGAGCAGCGTATCCGCCCATGTGTAGATGCTGCTGAACAATTCGGCCAACGGATGAGAACCGGCCTGACCGGAAATTGCCTCAAGCCCGAATCCAAACAACAGGCCGTTGCCGTTGGCGAATTCCACGATGGCTGTCGGGCCGGTCGTGCCCCGCCCATAGTGCCCTACGGCGACGCTTCCGCCAAAAGCCGTGAAGGTGCTTGGTTCCCGTTGATTGCCCGCGCCATTTGCACCGCTCAAGAGATACCAATCAAAGGGTGTTAGCGGCTCCTCGTCCGCTGTGACGGCATTGCTTGACAAACTGTCAGCAACGATTTCGACTTGCAGCACGTTTTCGGCAAAACTCCCGTTGTCAAGCGCATCGGCTATATTCTGCCCTGAGAGGATGATCTTGTTTACGGCATTCAGGAATGACTGCAGGAGATATTGATCCATCGTCTGGACAACGTTGCCGTCGGCATTCCCGGAGAGCCAGAGAATCACGCCGTATCCCGGCACGCGATCGGGCGGAAGCAGAGCATTGGGGGCCAAATCCACACGGTCAAAAATCTTGTCCTGCGAGCGAATGGCATCCGTCACGAAGTGCTCAACGTCGGTATCCGGGTCATCGGCCACGACCAATAGATGCGGTGTGCCGACGGTGTATTCCAGAGTGTGTTCGACGGATGCAGCGCCGCCATTAGATGTTACGTCGATGCTCAGAGTAGCCCAGTGATCCGGAGCTGAGCCACTGTATTCAATCAAGAACGGCTGAGGAGCGAATGTCTGTCCGGGAGCGAGCATGCTCACTCCCTGTGGAGAATTTGACACGGCTGCGGTTGGATCATTGGTCGATACTGTGATCACAACGTCCGTGGCCGGTGGTGGAAACAGCGGGGAGGAGTTGCGCAAGATAAACGTCAGTGCAACTCTCTCAGCGGGTTCTACGAAGCGATCTCCGTCTCCCATACTACCCAGTGTACCGTCGGAGACGTAGGAAACACTCATAATCTCAAATTGAGGAAGGTCACCCGGTCCGATGCCGTGATCGCCAAAGGCCTGATAGATCAGCGAACCGTTCGGAGTGCCATTAGACAGGTCTCCGTCGTTGTCGTCGGTTTCAAGCACGGCCACGAGGTAATCGAAAAACGTCTCCGCCAGGCCGTAACGCGCAAAGTGAGCAAGAGCATCCGCTTGAGTTGTTCCCAGACCGGCGCGAATGGTCCACAGCGGAGCGGAGATGAACGGACTGTCGGCGTGCACCTCGCCGTGCCATTCCTCCGGAAAGACCATGTCGTCTTCCAAGTCACGGAAAGCCGAGTGCGGATTGCCGCCGAGCATGTAGTCCCCCATCAGCGGATCGCCATTGATCGTACAGGCGAAGTAGTCCGACCACGCTTCGTTCAGCGCGCCGGGTTGATCGATGTACGGGAGCATATTATCGGGATAGATGCCGTCCGTGACACCGTGAGTATATTCGTGATAGATCACGTCGCTGTACATAGCGAAATTATTGTACTGGCTTCCCGATCCATAGTACGTTCCAAAACCGTTCCAGTACGCGTTGTCATAGGCCGTGCCAACATTCGCGACCGCCGGTAGAGGATAGTCCAACGCGTCAAATTCAGGATCGAGAATCTTGTACCAGTCGTGTATCGCTTGCGTGTGAAAGAATAGATTCAATTCCGGCGCCGTCGCCTCCGCGGTCGTCCAGTTCATTAGAACCGGATCAAACGGTGCAAGGTAAGTCCTGATGAGCTGAGCGTCTTCGTCCGCATCTTCGTTATCCACGTCCACATACGGACCGCGCAGCTCGGCCACAAGGTTGGCGGTGTTGCCCGCTTCACGCATGAAGAATCCGGCCGCGTCGGTGGTCTCGGCATTACCATTTACGAAAACGGTCTGGAAAGGGTGGGGCCCAACCGATGGCTCGCTCTGTTCGTACGGCTGCCAGTACATGCCGGACACCGTGCCGCTGACCACGTCCGTATGAATACCCGACCATTCGTGCAACACTTCACCGGTGCTCGCCTCTACGATGCCTTCCCACCGTTCCCAGGACTCCCCACCGGCCAACCGGATCCAGAAGCAGGGAAGGAGTGCGTCAAGGTCATAGTCAGGATACCAGCCCGCCGTTGATCGCTCAATGGACCATTCTTTTCCTTGCACACTCGGCAGGAGTTGGTTGGCCGCATCGATCTCCGTGAGTATGTGCGAGTCGCGTACCGGAAACGAGTCGTGAGACCGCACCATCCAGCGGGATACCCTGTTTTCCTGATTCACAGAGAACATCAGTATTCCGGAGAAAACCGGAAGTCCATTACGAAGCTCGCGATAGAAGTATCTTGCGCAGTTCGGTGCCTGAGTTGTTGTAAGCAAGGAGTACTCGGCCGTCGAAGACGTTGCCTCGCGAACGAGCTGCAGCCCTTGCTGAGCAGGATCATGAGCGGCGATACTGACCGGCGCTCCCCAGCCATGGACAACCCCGCCAAGTTCAGCGCTTGACAATGCTTGCCACGACGAGAACGGGCCATGGTTCAGGTCGGCGGGCGTCGTCTCATATCGAAGAGTCGCGCTTATGCGAGCAGCCGGCCACTGACGAATTTCGGCAGTCGCAACACCTTGTGTCGCCAGAACAACAAGGATCAAAACGGTTGTCCGAACGGAGTGAATCGTAGTGAGAGAATTCATAGTGTTTCTTAGCGATAGATAAACAACGATGCCCGAACCGCGGACATGTCTGCGGAGTGTTCGCGCACCCGTACCCCAAACGCATTGACCTCGTCGGGAGTCCACGTGTAAAAATGGTGTCGCCACTCCAGCCGGAACCCAACTCCATCTGTCCCCGTTTTTACACCGAGGCCGAAGTTCACAAGGTTCCGTGCTTGCGTAGACGAGGTGAGCATCACATTCTCAACTGGAACCCCCAAAGCCGTACCTCCGCCGACCAGCGCGAAGGGGACAAGTCCTTTCCACTCGACTGGCTGACCTACAATGTTCATCGACACCTGGTATCCAATATCATAGCTCTGCCACACCGAGTCTTCAGCGCCTCCGAGGGGTATAGTCATGGCTCCATCCAACTCCAACCCAAGGAACGGAACAATTGTATATCCGCCAGTCAGGTGGAACTGGACGAGGCTTCTCCGTACCAACCTACTCTCCGCCCAAGTCTGAAAGGCAGCTCCGCCGCCCAGCTCGAACAAGTTGGCCCGACGAACGTATTTTCGAGCGACGCTGGCCCCTGCCGTGGGCTTTGAGAAGGAAATCGTCCGGACCTCATCCCTCGTGAATACTTGAAGCTTGGGCTGGAGCATGCCGCGGCTTTCCCAATCCGTGATCCGTATGAACGCAGAATCTGCCTTAAGTATTGCGCATTCAATAATTTGCCCAGATTTCAGGGTCAGGTAGTCCTTGGCTTCCACT
>CAZGVT010000113.1:9173-9437 GCA_964529255.1 uncultured Alphaproteobacteria bacterium
TGTCCAGCGAGCAGCAGGACGAACCACAGTCTCAAGTGTCTCATAGCTTCCTCGCGCCGATTAGTCCGAAATACTGTCTTGCTTCGATGCAGAATCTAAGCAACCAACAAATTTACTGAAATCTGAGATGATTTGCTATCGCGTACCAACACGCCATCCCGGACAGCCACCTTATAAGAGGTGACCTCGTGAAACGAGGCACAAACGGACACGCCCGCTGCTGCCATCGTACCGCCTTAAGTTTCATAAGTTTTGCCATGAGAA
>CAZGVT010000114.1:0-997 GCA_964529255.1 uncultured Alphaproteobacteria bacterium
GCGGTCGCGCCGTGGCGGAACTTGCCAATAACACCGCGGTCGGATTCACCGGCGAATTGCTCTGGAACGGTGTTGCCGACAGCGGTCGTGAACTTCCCACCGGAATGTACATTGTCTACTTGCAGGCGCACGGACGCGGCGGAGATCGGATCCAGGAGGCAAAGCGGGTCGCGACGTTAGTGAGACCGGAATGAGGTTGCTGCAATTTCAAGATATTGAGATCATGTTTCCCGGCCGAGTCCTGTTCAAATCGGTGACATGGTCTGTTTTTCGCGGCGAGCGTTATGGACTTGTCGGTCCGAACGGAGCGGGGAAGACCACACTATTGAAGCTCGCAACGGGCGAAGTTGAGGCCAGCAGTGGTGCGTTGCACAAGACTCGCGATCTTACTGTGGGATATCTGCCCCAACAGGGCATCACTCATCGTGGACGCATGCTGTTTGACGAGGCGTGGTCCGGCCTGCCGGATCTCCCGCACCTCCAACTGGAGATTGACTCCGCACGAATCGCCCTGGCAAAGCATCCGGACGATGAGGATCTCATGGAGCGATTGGGGGTGTTGGAGCATCGTTGGCAGGATCTTGAAGGCTATCATGCGGAGGCGAAAGTGGCGCAAGTGTTGTCCGGACTCGGTTTCAAGCAGTCGGACTTCACGCGCAGTGTGGAGGAGTTTTCGGGCGGATGGCAAATGCGAATCGCCCTGGCCAAACTGCTGCTTTTTGATCCCGACTTATTGATGATGGACGAGCCGACGAATCACCTTGATTTGCCGGCGATGATCTGGTTGGAAGAGTTTCTGGATAAGTTTGACGGCGCATTAATTCTGGTTTCCCACGACCGCTACTTTCTGGATCGCGTCGTTTCGCAGATTGCAGAGCTGGAGTCCGCAAGCTTAACTTTGTATCCCGGAAATTACTCCACCTATGAGACGAACCGCGAGGCGCGAAGAGAACAGCTTGCCGCGTCGGCCAGGCGCCAGGAAGAAGAGCGAGAACGG
>CAZGVT010000114.1:1007-3607 GCA_964529255.1 uncultured Alphaproteobacteria bacterium
GTTCAGAGTCGCGTAAAAGCACTCGAGAAAATGGAAACGGTGGAGCAGAAGCGATCTTCGAAAAAGGTACGGTTTCACTTTCCTCCGGCACCCGCGAGCGGCAAACTTACTTTGGAGCTTGCGTCACTCCGCAAATCGTACGGCAATCTCGAAGTGTTTACGAATCTCGACGTAACTCTGTCACGCGGAGAGAAGGTTGCGCTGGTGGGTGCAAACGGAGCCGGCAAATCAACCCTGTGCAAACTGATCATGGGAGTGGAAACTCCGACGGGCGGATCGATAAAACTCGGGCATAATGTTGCGGTGGATTATTTTGCTCAAGAAGCCGATTTTCATTTGCGTCCGGGCGTAACCGTACTCGCGGAGATGGAGGCGGAGTCACCCGGTGCAAGTCCGGAGTGGTTGCGTGGTTTGCTGGGTGCATTTCTGTTTTCGGGCGACGATGTGTCGAAACCGGTTGCAGTCCTCTCGGGTGGTGAGAAGGCACGCCTGGCTCTGGCGAAAATGTTGCTCCATCCATCGAATTTTCTCATTCTTGACGAGCCGACGAATCACCTTGACATGAGTTCGCAGGAAGTTTTGCTGCGCGCATTACAGGAGTATGACGGAACGCTGCTGGTCGTGAGCCATGACCGCTACTTCCTGGACCGGCTGGTCCACCGTGTTTTGGAACTTGACTCCGGCGTCCTTCGTGACTGGCACGGCGATTTGTCCGACTATCTCGCACGCAAACTGGAGCGGGATCAGTCGGTGGTGATGAGACCCGGCACGGAGAGAATTCCGGTCGCCGAGCGAACCCCCTCTGCGCCGAAATCCAGGGAGCAGCGACGCCAGGAGGCCGAAATTCGCAATCGCTTCTCTCGTCAAATCAATGAAGCCAGGGAGAAGGTTCAAGCTTCTCAGAAGGAGATTGAACGGATGGAGCGTAGGCGCCGGGAACTTGAAACTCTGCTTGCCGATGAGCGCACTTACCAGGACGGCGAGAAATCGAAGGCTCTTCTGTCTGAGTATGAGGCGATCCGGCGAAAGATCGAGGCGGAGTATGGAGAATGGGAGCGTGCGGTCACGGTGCTCGAAGAGTGCGAACGTCAGCGTGAAGCGCACATTCAGGCGGCTGAGCGGACTTGACTTTCTCACTGCGAAAACCTATATTAAGTGTTTCTCTCCCCGGTGCGCGCGTGCAGGTCAGCACGATTTGAGCTTCACAGACGAGGTTAATGTCCGAACCGAAGATAGCAGTGGTCGCCCTCGGCGGAAACGCCATTTCCAATCCGAACGAACCCGACACAATTGCGAATCAATTCCGGCACGCCCGCTCCGCATTGGGCGGCGTGGCGGATCTGATTAAACGCGGCTACAACGTTGCCGTCACGCACGGTAACGGACCTCAGGTCGGCAACGCGTTGTTGCGCGTCGAATTGTCGCGCGATCGCGCACCGATCTTACCGCTTGGCATTATCGTCGCGGATACCGAAGGCGGTATGGGCTACATGATCGAGCAGTGCCTTCAGAATGTGATGTTACGGCGGGGTGTCGCTCGCGAAGTCGTGACGATTGTGACCCAAGTGATCGTTGACCCCGGCGATGTTGCACTGAAAAATCCGACAAAGTTCATCGGCCAGTTCTATCTGGAATCCGAAGCGAAGCGGCTTGCGGAAACTCAGAGTTGGGTCGTGAAGCAGGACGGAGAGCGGGGTTGGCGTCGAGTCGTCGGCAGCCCACAACCGCTGAAGATATTGAACGGTGAACGGATCCGTGAACTCGTCCACAAGGGAGTTGTGGTGGTCGCAGCGGGAGGAGGAGGGATTCCCGTTTTCCCTGAGCAGGATGGATGGCTGGAGGGCGTGGACGCGGTGATTGACAAGGATCGTGCGTCGGCTGTGCTCGCGCGCGACATTGGTGCACAGGAGCTGTTCATACTGACTGAAGCCGAGCATGTTTGCTTGAATTACGGCAAACCCAATCAAGAGAGCCTGCGACAGCTTTCTGTCAGCCAGGCGGAGCGCTATCTGGTCGAAGGGCATTTTCCGGCGGGTAGCATGGGACCCAAGATCGAAGCCGCAGTTACCTTTCTGAAGGCCGGCGGGCGGAAGGTAATTATCTGCGCACTCGAGAAATTCATGGAGAGTTTAGACGGAGAAAGCGGCACTGCCCTAACCGCGTAACTCTCGTCTGGCCCTCAATTCAGGATTTTAGGCTAATATTATCAGATGAAAATTCACGAACATCAGGCGAAGGAGATTCTCGCCAAATACGGAGTTCCGGTTCCGCGCGGAAAAGTCGCGTATTCCGTAGACGAAGCCGTTGCTATCGGAGTTGGTCTGGGGAAATATCCGGTTGTTGTCAAGGCACAAATTCACGCCGGAGGCCGGGGAAAGGGCGGCGGAGTCAAACTCGCGAAGAGTGAGGGGGAGCTGCGCGAATTCGCCTCGAAGATTCTCGGGATGCAATTGGTGACGCACCAAACGGGGTCGACGGGTCAAAAGGTCCGGCGGCTCTTGATTGAAGAAGGAAAGCACATCGCGCGCGAATTATATGCGGGGTTGTTGCTCGACCGCGTCGAATCGCGAAACGTGTTCATGGTGTCGACGGAGGGCGGG
>CAZGVT010000114.1:3617-9405 GCA_964529255.1 uncultured Alphaproteobacteria bacterium
CCGCAGCGACTCCGGAGAAAATCGTCAAGGTCTCGATTGACCCAACGACGGGATTTCAGCCTTTTCATGCGCGGCGTCTCGCGTTCGCCTTGGGATTGTCCGGTGACGCGTTGAAGAGCGGAATGAAAACGCTCTCCGCTCTATACAAGGCGTATGTTTCCAGCGATGCTTCATTGCTTGAAGTGAATCCGCTGATCGTGACTGCCGAGGGCGAGGTGCTCGCGCTGGACGCGAAGATGACGTTCGACGACAACGCATTGGATCGTCATCCGGCCTATGCGGATCTGCGGGACTTGTCGGAAGAGGATCCTGCCGAAGTGGAAGCATCCAAGTCCAACCTGAACTATATCAAACTCGACGGAAACGTGGGTTGCATGGTGAACGGCGCGGGTCTGGCCATGGCGACGATGGACATAATTAAACTGCATGGTGGTATGCCGGCAAACTTTCTCGATGTAGGAGGCGGTGCGAGTGCCGAGACGGTCGCCGAGGGATTTCGGATCATCCTCTCGGATCAAAACGTCAAGGCAATCCTGATCAATATATTTGGCGGGATCGTGCGCTGTGATCGAGTGGCCACCGGAGTGATCGAGGCCGTTAAGAAAACACACATCACAATTCCCGTAGTGGTTCGGCTGGAAGGCACTAATGCCGAAATCGCGGGCAAGATGCTTGAAGAGTCCGGTCTGAAATTCGTCGTCGCTCACGGATTAACGGACGCAGCGAAGAAGGCCGTGGCTTCCGCCACCGCCGCCTGAAATCTGAACAATATCTACTGACTTCTCCGAATGGCTATACTTCTCAACAACAACTCACGTGTCATCGTTCAAGGGATTACCGGCTCGGAAGGCACGTTTCATACCGGACAGATGCTTGACTACCATACACGGGTGGTGGGCGGTGTCACTCCCGGCAAGGGGGGACAGATCTGGCAGGACAGGTTGCCGATCTTCAATACGGTTCGCGATGCGGTGGCGGCTACCAAGGCAAACACGAGCGTAATTTTCGTTCCTCCGGCCTTCGCGGCGGATGCAATTCTCGAAGCCATCGATGCGAGCATCGAACTTATCGTGACTATCACCGAAGGTATTCCAGTTCAGGATATGGTGACGGTGAAGCAGGCTCTAAGGTCGTCGGGTTCGAGAATGATCGGACCCAACTGCCCGGGAGTCATCACACCCGGTATCGGCAAAATCGGAATTATGCCCGCGTTTATTCATCTGCCCGGACGATGCGGTTTGATCAGTCGCTCAGGCACGTTAACTTACGAAGCCGTGAAACAGCTTTCCGACAGAAATATCGGGCAGTCCACTTGTATCGGGATCGGCGGAGATCCGGTAAACGGTTCCAGTTTCACGGATGTCCTGAGACTATTCGCCGAGGATTCCGACACCGATGCAGTCGTCATGATCGGCGAAATCGGCGGAAGTGCAGAAGAGGAGGCGGCTGAGTATGTCAAGAGTCACTTTCGCAAGCCGGTTGTTGGGTTTATAGCCGGTATGACCGCTCCGCCCGGGCGCCGAATGGGACACGCGGGCGCAATCATTTCCGGTGGAAAGGGGACCGCTCCCGAGAAGGTCAAGGCGATGAAGGCTGCGGGAATACACGTAGCCGATTCGCCCGCGGATATCGGAGCGACCATGGAAGCAGTGTTGAAAAAGTCCAAATAGAAAGCACATGATCGCGATGGAAAAAACTCTGATGATCATCAAACCCGACGCTGTCGCGGCAAAGCACGTCGGGGATATCGTTGCCCGCGTCGAAAAGGAAGCTTTTCAAATTACAGGTCTGAAGCTTCTGCAATTGACAAACGAGCAGGCGGAGAACTTTTACGCCGTGCACAAAGAGCGCCCTTTCTTCCGCGCACTGGTAACTTATATGACCAGCGGCCCGGTCGTCGTTGGAAGACTTGAACGAGAGTACGCGGTTGAACATTGGCGGCGGGTGATCGGAGCGACCGATCCGAAGAAAGCCGATCCGGGAACAATTCGACAACTTTACGGTACGGACATTGAGGCGAACGCGGTACACGGTTCGGACTCCCGTGAAAACGGCGAGATTGAGACAGACTTTTTCTTTGGTTAATCCCCATCCTTGACGTCGACAACTGAAGGCGCCGAGCCATCCGCCCGGGCGCCTTTTTCTTGTCCTTGATTATGTGTGTAGTCTGTGATATATTTAGGAGTTTATGGAAGACATTCGGACCTCGGACTGGAACCCTGTTACATTGCTGGGAGCCGGTGTGGCCATTTACTTGGGCTCGATGTTCGGGAGTTCACAAGGGATTGTTATTATTCTATGTGGGATAGCTGTTGCGGCAGTTGTGCTTCCGGTAGGCCTGGTGCGTTTTGCGGCGAGGACGTTGAAGACGGTACCACTTCTGTTGATCTTCCTTGTTATTAATATGATAGCAAGTGGCCAAGCGTCGGCGATTTGGCAGTTTGGCGCGCTTGAAT
Organism: uncultured Alphaproteobacteria bacterium; assembly: GCA_964529255.1. GTDB lineage: Bacteria > Electryoneota > RPQS01 > RPQS01 > RPQS01 > CAZVXJ01. The sequence goes on from CAZGVT010000114.1 coordinate 6,074, forward strand.
CAGACGCTTTGAGAACTTCCGCCTTGTTTACAAGCCGCGTTCTGGTCATGGTAGCCTCCGGAATACTGCTTGCGATGGTCCACCCACCTCAAGTCTACGCGGCGACAGTGGCACGAGCCCTTTCCGGTATTACCGGGATGAGGCCAATTGGCCGCCGGCTCGAGAGTGCGTTGAGCCTGTCCCTGATGTTTGTGCCGTTTATTCATTCAGAGCGCGATCGGGTTCAACTTGCCATTGCAGCACGGGGCTTCGAATCGCCTCGTCGGTCTTTGCACAAGAGGCTTTTTCTTGAGCGCAGATTACTACTCCCTGTGATCGTCGGTGCTGTCAGAAGGGCCGATCATGTGGCGGAGGCGCTCACGCTGCGCGGATTCGACCCCGGCAAACCACGAAGTTATTTTCGAAAGCGCTGTCTCCACTTGCGGGACGTAGTGCTGCTGTCTGGAGCAGTCTCCATAGCGATCCTGAGTCTTGCGCTTTGAGCGGTCAAGCTGTGGGAGCGACGGATTCCAATCTGTACACTTACAGACTGGATCTCGAGTATGACGGCACCGATTACGCCGGCTGGCAACTTCAGGAGGAAGTTAGGACCGTCCAGGGAGTGGTAGAAGCCTCGGTGTTTGCCCTGTTTCAGGAAGAGTGCCGCGTGCATGCCGGGGGGCGGACCGATGCCGGGGTCCATGCATCGGGGCAAGTGGCCCATTTTCGCGCAGCTAAGCATCGCGATCCGGCAAGTGTGAAGCGTGCTCTGAATGCAATTCTGCCATACGATGTTCGCGTTCGCGACGTGACGCTGGTTGGACACGAGTTCCATTCCCGTTTTAGCGCCAAATGGCGAGGGTACGAGTATCGGATAGCTCGCGAGCCGATTGCCGTAGGGCGACAATATGCCTGGTATTGTCCGCGACGGCTTGACTTGACTGCACTGAACTTGGCCGCCGGGTCGGTCGTAGGAACGCATCGATTCAGATCTTTCTCACATTACAACCCTGATGAGAGACATTATCTTTCCGATGTTTATGATGCGAAATGGAATGTCTCGAATGACAGCCTGATATTTCATATCGAAGCTAATCGTTTTCTACACGGGATGGTACGCCTGCTGGTCGGAACATTTGTCTGGGCCGGCAGTGGAAAGATTGACCCCGGGAGCATCCCGCAAATCCTTGCGGCACAAGACATAGCGCACGCTGGTCCGAAAGCGCCTGCCTGTGGTTTGAACTTGAAAGTCATCGGTTACGCGCCGTGGCCGCAGGTTGCTCAACCCGGAAACGAAAAGCCATCAATCAGCGATGTGGAAAACGATTAACTTCTTCGTCATCGGCTTGGTCTTCGGTTTGTTTGCCCTTTATCAAGTTGACCGGACTCACCGGCTTGAGACACAAGTCAAAGAGTTGCGGGCCGAATTAACCAGTTCGTACCAGCCGAACGGTTTGGACAACTCCTCAAATCGAGCGGCTGACGAGGAACTGCACGGCCGTACTCGACTCTCGCTGCAGAGTGATATTTCAACCAGCCGGGAGAATGCTCTTACGCGGGCCATTGCGCGCACTCGAGATGCCGTTGTAGGTATCAACGTTTTGCAGGTGCGGGAGTACCGCAATCCGTACTTGCCGGCGGATCCAATGGTGTGGTGGATGTTTGACGAGCGACTGATGCCGCGGACGATAAAGAAGCAGGTGCACAACCTTGGCTCGGGATTTATCATTAGCCGGGATGGTTTCATTGTCACGAACGAACACGTCGTTCAGAATGCGTCCGAAGTTATTGTCTCGACTACGGACGGCAACAAGTACGAGGCCACCGTTGTCGGAACGGACCCGCTGCTGGACATGGCCTTGTTGAAAATCGACGCGATGAATCTCCCGATCATTCCTTTGGGTGACAGCGAGAGCTTGATAGTCGGGGAGTGGGCAGTTGCGATGGGAAATCCTTACGGCTTATTCGACATCAACGAGCAACCGTCGGTATCGGTAGGCGTTGTATCGGCTCTGCATCGCGATTTCGAAAGCAAGATTGACGACCGCCTGTATACCGACATGATCCAGACGGATGCAGCCATCAACCACGGCAATTCCGGTGGACCGCTGGTGAATGCCGACGGTATTGCAGTGGGCATGAACACGTTGAGATTTTCCGAATCAGGCGGTTCGGTTGGGGTTGGGTTCGCAATTCCCGCACACCGGATTCTTGCCGCGATTGACGATCTTCGCAGCGGCGGGGTAGACCGGAAATTCTGGTTGGGAATTACCGCGGCCAATCTTTCTTCGATTCGCGCGCGAAGAAACGGTCTGGACACGAATGCCGGAGTGGTCGTTACCCAGGTGGAACGGGGTAGTCCCGCGGCCGTTGCCGGTCTGCGAGTGGAAGACATCGTGCTGATGATCAACGATCGTGCAATCGCCAACAAGGAAGAGGCTCAGAAGTTTTTCCAGAGCAGTGATCTGCGTGTTGGCGATAAGTTGACGATGAAAGTCTGTCGGCGGGCCAAGATATTCAATGTCGAGGTGACATTGCAGGCTCTGCCGGCGAACCCTCGAACGACGGGATGATCGCTCGCTATTCACGTGAACCGATGGCCCGGATCTGGAATGAGGATGCGCGATTCGACTATTGGTGGAAGGTCGAGCTTGCGGCGCTGGAAGTCCGCGCCGATACCGGTGAGATTCCCGAAGAAACCGTTGAAGGGATCCGGACACGAGCCCGATTTTCGGCGCGCGATATTGCGGCGGTTGAGGCGGAAGTGCAGCATGATGTGATCGCCTTTCTTACCGTGATCGCGCGCGCGGTGGGTCCGGACTCACGCTGGATTCATCTCGGGTTGACGTCGTCCGACGTCGTCGACACGGCCTTTGCGCTACAGATCAGGGACGCGTCCTCACTGATCGCCGAAGACTTGACCGCACTGCGACACATCCTGCGGCGGCGGGCGTTGGAGTTTCAAGACACTCCCATCGTAGGCCGTACCCACGGTATGCATGCCGAACCCACGGTGTTCGGTCTGAGATTTGCCCTCTGGGACGATGAGTTTTCCCGTCATCAGCAGCGGCTCAGTCAGTGTTTGGAGCGGCTACTGGTTGGCAAGTTGTCCGGCGCCGTCGGCATTTACGGCCATACGAGTCCGGAAATGGAAGAAGCGGTCATGGCGAGGCTCGCGCTGGGAACCGCCCCTGTGGCGACTCAGGTAGTGAGTCGCGACCGGCATGCGGAGTTCATCGGAGTGCTCGCGCAGATCGCCGGAACGGTGGAGAAAGTTGCGACGGAAATTCGCCACCTTCAGAGAACGGAGGTTGGCGAGGCTTTCGAGCCGTTTGGCGCGAAGCAAAAAGGCT
>CAZGVT010000115.1:0-9307 GCA_964529255.1 uncultured Alphaproteobacteria bacterium
CGTATACGTTGTACACCGTCACCGTGTATTCGCCCGGCGAATCCACTCGGAAGGGAATAGTCGTCGATGGATTGAACGGATTCGGATAGTTCGCACCGAGCTTGAAGTCCCGTACCATCGGCGATACTTGCGACGGAGCGGCAGTCGGTGCGTCCCCGTACCAATCCGGTTGGTTGCCATTCTCGACGATCAATTCACGCTCGCTGCCGTCCGCATTCATCACATAGACATACGGTACGCTGTTTGGTGCATTGTGCTGATTCACAAACGCAATCAGTGCATTGGTAATCCAGCAGCCGTGATAGTCGTGTGTGTCCACCGGTTTGCCGGAGGAGATTTCGACGTCGTTGCTACCGTCGATATTGATGACATGGAGCCGGTGATCCAATCCGCGACCGCTCGGTTCCTCGTGCCCGGAGTGATCCCAGCTGTAGAGCACTCGCTGGCCGTCAGGAGAAATGCGTGGTCCGGATTCTCCGCCCTGCCGGTCAGCAACGAGCAACTGCAGGTCGCTGCCGTCCGGATTCATGATGTAGATATTGCAGATATACGCCCAGAAGGATTGATACGTGCGAAAGGCGATTTTGTTTCCAGCCAGTGACCAATCCGGAGTGTTGACGATGCGGCCGTCCGGCGAGGCCGCGAGCGCGATCGTCTCCGTTCCATCTGCTCGCGCACGCATGAGTTGTGTTTCATGTCCATACAGGACATACATGCCGTCAGGAGACCACGCCGACCAGACGTAGGTTCCACTGCCATTCGACGTCTCCCCGACGCCATTGCTGCTGAGTTGAATCACATTCGATCCGTCCGCATTCATCACAAACAGCTCCACTCGGCCCGTGCGATTGGAACAGAAGGCGATTCGGTTACCATCGGGGCTGATGCGTGCCTGACCGTCGCCCGCCGGATCCGTTGTTAGCCGCAGCACATTCTGCCCGTCGCTGTTTACAGAGTAGATGTCGTTATTGCCTTCGCGGTACGAATCAAAGGCGATGAAAGATTCCCCGGACTGCGGTGGCGGCGTGATGCGAAAGTATTCAAAGTCCGCGGGAATTTCTGGAACGGCCCCGGAGGGCATATGGTTCGATGCGAATAAGCCCATGCGAGTCTCCGGCAATCCCAGCCACTCATAGTCCAGCTCACCCAACTCGTTCCAGTTCGCTCCATCCGCCGACCACTCATATAAGCCAGTCGAGCCGTGAATAGTTGCTCTCAAATACACGTCGGTCGCTTCCGTTACCTCATAGAGAAATCCGGGATCACATTCCATGTCATTGCACTGCACGGAGACATACTGGCCCCAATCTCCGACTTGACGATGGAACATTAAAAAGTGGTCCGAATCGTACCAGAAGATGATCCCCGCACCCTGATGGAAAACGGCCGGATCGATCTGCACGCGCGTTTCAATGGAGTACGATGTTGCGGGTTGGCGGCGCAGCAGCAGATTATTGAAGGCCTCTCCGGGTGTGTAGGGCTGTGTCACGATCCTCAACCATCCCGGTCGCTCGGTCAGACTCCAATGCGTCACATCCTCGTCCGTCCAAGCCCAACACGATTCCATGGAGCCTTCAAACTCTTCCGCGAACGGAACGGGAGTTGGCGGACAAGGCACCGCTCCCAGGCCGCAATCCGGCTCACTAGCAGCCTCGATCAACGACTCGCGCTCTGTCCCGTCGGCATTCATTGTCCAGATGCTGGGCACAGCATTGGGCTCAGTGCCTTGATTCACAAACGCGATCCGCTCATTGGTAATCCAGCAGGCCAGGTAATCGTGCGTGTCGGCGGGCTTATCATAGGAGATCTCGATGTCATTGCTGCCGTCGATATTGATGATGTGTATCCGGTGGTCCAATCCGCGGCCGCTCGGCTCCTCGTGTCCGGAATGATCCCAACTGTAGAGCACGCGCTGACCGTCCGGCGAGATCCGCGGACCCGATTCTCCGCCTTGCCGGTCCGCTACCAGCAGTTGCAAATCACTTCCGTCCGGATTCATGATGTAGATATTGCAGATATACGCCCAGTAAGGTTGATACGTGCGAAACGAAATCTTGTTGTTGGTCGGCGACCAGTCCGGAGTGTTGACGATGCGACCGTCCGGTGCCGAGGCGAGAACAACCGCCTCCGAGCCGTCGGGCCGGGCGCGCATCAACTGCGTCTCGTGTCCATAGAGAACGAAGGCACCGTCGGGTGACCACGCGGACAAGACAAATGTTCCACCTCCGTTGGACGTCTCTCCGATTCCGTCGGGACTGATTTGCGTAACTCCCGACCCGTCCGTGTTCATGCCGAACAACTCCACCCGGCCCGTACGGTTGGAGCAGAAAAGTATGCGAGTTCCGTCGGGACTCAGCCGGGGTTGAATGTCAATCGCGGGGTCTGTTGTCAGGCGTTGCTCGTTTTCGCCGTTCAGATCGGCAATGTAAATGTCCAGGTTGCCGCCCGCATATTTGTGATAGACGATGAGACCTTGTGCGCTCACTGAGCAGGCGGCGATAAGCAATAAGCAGGCAGTTTGAATAGCAAGTTTCATGGCAGGACTCCAGGGTTTGGTATGTTGTGGAAGCTTCGCCTTATTGCCTGCTCTATAAGACAAGAAAAATGCCAGCGCAGTTTTCTGAACTTACGCCGGCATCCTGTGGACAGAAGTCCCAATTGCTCTTTTATCTATGGAGATCCGTCCACAAGCCCCAGGGCCTTTAGCTTCCGGTGTAACCCGCTCCGATCAAGGTCCGCCGCTCTCGCCACTGCCGATATATTCCCCTTGTGAATGTCCAGCAACCCCGAAAAGTACTCGCGTTCAAACGCCTGCCTGGCGCTGACATAGTCCCGCCCTGCGCGTACCGGTGATTGGCTCGATGACAACCCGTGACCCAGCCACTCCTGTACGTCCTCAAAACTAATCTCCGGTCCTCCAAAGGTCAGCAACCACCCTGCACACCGCTCCAATTGCCGGACATTTCCGGGCCACTCACAGGCCATGAGAGCCTCCACTGCGCCAGGTGATACCGTCGGAACCGGCGAGACCTGTTTCTCCGCCGCCTGCTCCAGAAAATGCAATAACAACGGATAAACGTCTTCGCGCCGCTCCCGCAGTGATGGAATCCGCAGCACGATACCGCTCAGCCTGTAATAGAGGTCCTGTCGAAAAGAGTGTTCTTTCAACTGCGTTTCAAGATCGCGGTTCGTGGCCGCGATGATTCGCACATTCACCTTCAAAGAGTTGGGGTTGCCCACGGGTTCAATCTCACCATCCTGCAGCGCCCGCAAGACCTTCGCTTGCAACGCCATGCTCATGTCCCCGATTTCATCGAGAAACAGCGTTCCACCATCGGCGCTCTTGAACTTTCCGACCTTATTCTCGATGGCACCCGTAAATGCGCCCCTGCGGTGACCAAACAGCTCACTCTCCGCCAACTCATGCACGATGGCCGCGCAGTTTACCGCCACAAACGGCTTCCCCGCTCTCCGGCTCTGCGCAAAAAGCGCTCGTGCAACCACCTCTTTGCCCGTACCGGTGTCTCCGACAATCAGAACCGGCTCTTCCGTCGGCGCGGCCCGCGCAATCAATCGCTGGATTTCTCGCATGGCCTCACTGCGGCCGATGAGCGGATTCGCCTCCTGGATATTTGCCACCAGTCCCCGCTTCTCCGCTTCAAGATGGCCCCTGTCACAGGCGTTGCGTACGGAGATCAGCAGACGGTCACGGCTGCCGGACTTCTCGAGGAAATCAAACGCTCCCCGCTTAGTTGCTTGCACCGCTTCCGGGACACCACCGTATGCCGTAATGACAATCACCGGAATCAGCGGATAATCCCGCCTGATCCGATCGAGGCCTTCAAATCCCTCCACTCCCGGCAAACGCAAATCCAACAGGACGGTATGAACTGTTTCGGAGTCCAATACGCGCGTCGCCTCGACAATCTCCCGCGCACTCAAGACGCGATAATTGGAAATTTCGAGCGTGCGGGCCATCGCTTCGAGCATGGCCGGCTCATCATCCACAATCAGAACACTATCGTTACGCTCACTCATCAATATCTCCGGTTTGAATCGGGAATCGGACGCGCACAAGCGTGCCGCGCCCGGATTCACTTTCAATCGTGATTTCCGCTCCGTGATCTTCGACGATCCGCTTGACGATGGCCAGCCCAAGTCCCGTTCCACCTTCCGAGTGACTGAAGTACGGTTCGAATACGCGGGGTAAATCTTCCGCAGAGATCCCCCGGCCTGTGTCCGCAATCTCCAATAGGATGCCTTCGGATTGCGAAGATCCCTTATGCAATTTCCGTGCGCGGGAAATCCGGACGGTCACCTCTCCGGGGCCTTTGATTGCTTTCAAGCTGTTTGATATCAGGTTGTCAATCAGATTGGTCACTTGCTGGTGGTCGGCCTGGATTACGGAAAGCCCATCCTCTGTCTCGACGCTGATGCGTACATCGGGAGAGTGTGGATGCCGCTCCACAATGGTGCTCACCAAGTCCACGAGGTTCAGACTTTCGAGCACCGGTGGTTCCACCCGCGCGAACTTCAAGAGGCTTCGCGCGACATTCTCCGTACGGCCGGCTTCGCGACGGAAAGTGTCAAAGTAGGTTCGCAGCCGATTCGGGATCTCGCCGTAGAGAGCCTCCATTTCCAGTTCGAGATTATCGCCGGAGACTTTCCAGATCGCCATCGGCGTGCGGATATCGTGCGCGAGTTTGGAAGCCATCGCCGCCCATGCCAGCGTTCGTTCGCGTTCCGCTCGCGCCATTAGCACCGCTCGGCGCAATCGCAACACATAGCGCGAGACAAAGAACAGGACCAGCGGCAACAGGAACAAGGCAAGCAGTCGCCAGAGAATCTTCGACGCATAGAGGCCGTCTGGCTCCAACGCGAGCCGGGAAGTCTGGTACGGATTGTGAAGCAGAAGATTTCGTGAGTCGGCATGTTCCGCTGTAAGCAGAAAGCCGCCGGTTGCATTGAATTCACGTTTGGCCAGCAGGCGTCCGTCCGCCTCCAAGAGCCGGGTGAATCCCGCTGCGTCCACCGCGATCGCCTCGGGTATTCCGTTCCCGGTCAGGTCTTCGATTGCAATCACTGTTCGTAATTCATGCAGCGTCGAAATCTGCTGCAACTCGGAATCGAAAACCAGCACGCCATGGTTAAGCGTCGTGACGAAGAGATAGGCGGGACTACCGGAGCCGGCCTGCCATACGTGCAGATATGGCGCGACGTCCGCTTCGGGCAGGGAAATCTGTTCCAGCGATTCACCGGATTCCGGATCGATCAGCATGAGCGATGGCGGCGCGTCGCAACCTTCACATGAGGAGTGCAATGCCGCGATCCGGGGCGCTCCCTGCGATCCGGTAAACACGCGCGGCCATACGCAACCGAATGGACCATTGAATTCGCGGCGCCAAATCTCTTTGCCGTCGGTGGAAAGCCGGAAGAGGTAGCTGTTATCGTCTCTTGTACCGTTAAACTCCGCACCATTACAACTTGATATGGTACCGCAGATCAGATCCCGTACTTTACCGTCGGCAGAAGGAAGCTCTTCCACAAAGTGGACCGCACCGCCGATCCAGTAATGCCATCTTTCCGTGCCCGTACGCGGATCAATAGCGATAAGACCCCGCGGCATTCTGCAGTAGCCGGTGTGACTTTTGACAATCAGGGAGATTTCGCCGGTTGACGCGCGGACAACCGGACCCAATTCAAACCAGAGATCCCATTTGTCCAGCCGGTTGCGCCAGCGGTAGTCCCGCTCGTGCATTTCGAAGATGCACAGAGTATCCAATGACGGCCAGTCGTAGATTCGCACTCCGGCCAGTGAGTCCCCCACATATGTGATAGCCAGCTCCCGCGCGGGATCCTCGTCCACATTAACGCCTCCCGCTCGACGAACCCACCAGACAAAGTTGATCTGCGCGGAAACCGCGCGGTTCTGCGTGATGTACAGATGGCTGCGGTAGGGATCGGTCTGCACGTCATTCGCCGTGGTCCGCAAAACAAAGATCGGTCCACCGGCTTCAGCTTGGTAAGGAAACCAATTGTCATCTTGAGTGGTCCGTTCTTCGGAAACATGGGTCGCTGCGAATCTGTACGGCGTTGGCCACAAGTCGAAGGCGGTGGAAACCGCAGTCCAAGACAGAATGCAGGCAAGTAGGAGTATGGATTTCAATTTCGTTTGGGAATACGTGCGTGGAAGGTCACTTGGCCAGTTCAACGAGTGGGATCAGTGGAGCAATATAGCATGCTGACTCGACTTTGTCAACGAATAGTAGTTTCCTTGATGTCGCGAGCGCTATCACCGTTGGGTCTAAGTTGCACGCGCTCGATTGTGTGCTTCCGACAGCATCCGATGGTGCTTCCTACATTGAAACAATTGGGTGACACTCAAAACCACGTTTGACTCCAGAATTCGGCGGGGTGAGGGCACCCCGCTCGACGACTGCCAGTGACTGGCGAATTTCAATAACCACAACGGCAGGCGTATCGTGCCGAAAGTACTCGTAGAATAAATTTGTCGTTAGGAGCGCGCAATCCCTGGCCGGGAACTACAGACAACAGAATCAGCGGATGCTTCGTCGTGAATCCTGTCCGTCCCCACAATCTGCGGAGAGACTTGGTTTGACACCCGCCGCGGCCTGTGGAGTTTTTGTGGCTGGGTCTAACGATTCTCCGAAATAGATCCAATACACTTGACAATTCCGACTCCAGAGCGTAAATTATGGCCCCATAGTGGATTAGTGGGTCATTAATTACGTTTATTTATGGATGACCGGGCATTGCCTGAGCATCCAGGCTTTTCCGAACGCCTACCGATCATGGGGAACTCCTGCAAACATGGATCAGATCATTCGTACGTATGGGAAGACTTGACTGAATTGACCAATGAGGACCAGATGAGGACATCATTGAAGTTTTTGATGCTGGTGGGGATCGCCGCTATCGCCGTAGTGACAACGGTAGCGCCCGCCGTGCAGTCGGGATCGCCACATGGGCGGCAGATCGAGACCGCGCCCACCTGGTGCGATCAGACGGGGTACAGCGAGTATGCGGCATTCGACCGTATCATTGACTCCCGCGACGGAGGCGTGCAGGCCGTGGGACCTCTGCATGAGGGTCCATATCGTGGTACCCCGGAGGAGGCGGCCTGGGAGTTTCTTAAGCGCCATGCAGACTGGGTGGGGATTGAGGTGACCCCATCGCAGCTCAAGGTAGTGCGATCGATAGAGTCGCCGGGAGGATATCACGTAACGTTCGACCGTCACGTTGACGGAGTGTCGGTATATCCCGGGAATCTGGTTATCACCTTCGACAAGGAGATGAACGCGCGGTTCTTTGCTTGCGGAATTTCCCGTTTCAAGGACAGAGTTTCGACTGGGGCCGCGCTTACCATGGATGAGGCCAAACGTCTGGCGATTGCGCACATCGCGCCCGGCAGCGATCCGGTTCATGAGGTCGACATGGAACTCGTGATCTGGGCGGGTGATAACCGCGACTTCGCGCCGTGCTGGCGGTATCTGGGAAACCACACCGATCCATACGGCGATTGGGAGGTACTGGTGGACGCGCAAACGGGGAGGATTCGCCGGGTCCGGGACAGAGCGATGAGCGTGAACGGAACCGGTGAAGTCTTCGATCCCGACCCGACGACCACGGCGGGCATGCCGTACGGTTCGGATTTTCTGGAGGACGACAATGACGCCAACAATGTGTGGCTTGGCATTTGGCGCACTCCGGTTACGCTCTACGACATCACGGACCTCGAGATTCTTGGCACTCATTTTTATTATTTGATCGGGCCGTATGCAAGCAGCCAGGACTATGAGCTGCCGAACTTGACGCCCGTGATGCAGGTGAACAACACGTCATTTGACTTCACTCGTGACAACGAGTACTTTGAGGAAGTCATGTGCTATTACCACATCGACAAGAGTCAGCGCTGGATACAGTCGTTGGGCTACACGAATGTGGTGAACAGCCAGTTGGAGTACGACGCCCACGCCGAGAACTACGACTGCAACGCACACTATCATCCGACGGGTCCAAGCGGTCCCTATCTGTCGTTCGGCGACGGGAATCCTTCCGTGGACGCCGCCGAGGATGGCGAGATCATCTGGCACGAGTATGGTCACGCCATCAACGACGGGATCATGCCCTGGTGGGGCGGGAGTACAGACGAAGATGCCATGGGCGAAGGCTGGAGCGATTACTGGGCAGGATCCTACGGACGGAGCATTGCGGCGTATCACGCCGAATACTGCGTAAGCTGGGGACTCCGGCCGTGCTTTGGCGGCCGGTTGTTGCAACAGGGGTTGCATTACCCTGAGGACGCGGGCAATCCTGATCCGCACTATTCGGGGATGATCTGGAGTCAGGCGCTCTATGAAGCGGAGGTGCTTTGCGGCCAACGATCTGTCATGAACACGATCGGGTTGCAGCATCAGTTCCTGCTGTCCGACAACACCACGATGCCGGTGGCGGCTCTGGCGCTGATCGCCGCTGATCAAATGCTATACTCCGGGCGATATTCGGTCTACATCGCGGATGGTTGTGTGCCGCGGGGCTTGCTGAGCCGGCCGGCGAATGACACCTGCCCGGGCTATGCGGTCACTTCCCTGCCGTACACGCACCAGACGTCCACGGCGACGGCGAACAATGACTACTCCAACTGCGTCGGGACGGATTCGCCGGACATTGTGTACACGGTTCGGGTGCAGTGTCCGCAGCTGGTCACCGTGAATCTATGCGCGACGAATCCCAACGGTAGTTACGATACGGGTCTGGAGGTCCGCTGGGGTGGCAGTTGTCCGGGGACGACGCCGACGGTCTGCAATGATGACGCTTGTGGTGTGAATAACCGCCAGAGCGAGGTGCAGTTCGTTGCCTCCGCGGACGTGGACTACTATGTGATTGTGCACGGTTACTCGACCTTTTCGGGTCCGGTCACGGTAAGCATGACCGGACAGTTGTGGCAGTTGCCGATTGGCAATGACGCATGTCCGGGGACGGCAATCAACAGTTTACCCTTTACGGCGTTGGCGACGACGTGCTCCGCGAACAATGACCACTACAACTGCGCGGGCAGCGAGTCGCCGGATGTATTCTACACGATGAATCTTCCGGCGTGTTACTCTGTGACGGTATCGCTGTGCTCGGCCAATTATGATACGGGAATCGAGGTGCGCATGGGGGGCGCGTGTCCCGGCAGTGCGCTGGTGGCATGCAACGACGATTACTGCGGTTTGCAGAGTCGGGCGCAGTTCGCGGCGACGGCGAATGAAAACTACTACATCATTGTGCACGGCTACGGCGC
>CAZGVT010000116.1:0-9281 GCA_964529255.1 uncultured Alphaproteobacteria bacterium
CACTCTACTACACTCTTGCCTCGCAGGATCTGCTCTATCTCGGTATGAACTGCGCGACCGGACCGGACAAGATGACGGACCATTTGCGCACGCTGGCGTCCATCTGCCACCTGCCCTGCGCCTGCGTGCCCAATGCCGGTTTGCCGAATACCGAGGGGCAATATGATGAAGGCCCGGAAGTGTTCCACGAACTGTTTGAGCGCTTCACGTCCGAAGGCTATGTAAATCTGATCGGCGGCTGTTGCGGTACGGGTCCTGCTCACATTCGCGAATTGAGGAAAGTGGCGGATCGTCACTCTCCGCGCAAACCGCCGACAAAAGCTGTTCGTCGCGCGCTGGCCGGAGCAGAGCCACTGAAGCTTGATGAGTTCATTCGCCCCGCATTTGTCGGTGAACGAACCAATGTCATCGGCTCGCGCAAATTCAAACGGCTGATAGAGCAAGAGCAGTATGAACTCGCGGCGGAAGTCGGCAAGGAACAGGTGACTCGTGGCGCCCATCTTGTCGATCTCTGTGCAGCCAATTCCGAGCGAAACGAACTTTTCGATTTCCTCAGTGTGCTCAAACCGCTCTTGCGCAAAGTACGTGTGCCGGTCATGATTGACTCGACCGATGAACTGGTGGTTGAAGCGGCGCTCCAGAGTATCGGTGGAAAACCGGCGATCAATTCAATCAATTTCGAAGACGGAGACAAGCGACTCGAAAAAATCTGTCCCGCGGCGCGCAAGTACGGAGCTTCGGTTGTGTTCGGACTCATCGATGAGGATCGCGAGTCAGGCATGGCGGTCACACTCGAAAGAAAACTCGAAATTGCCGCGCGAGCCCACCGTACCCTGACTGAAAAATGGGGATTCGATCCGGGCGAGATCATCTTCGATCCGCTCGTCTTTCCCGCCGGTTCCGGCGATCCTAAATATGTCGGCGCCGCTCGCGCGACCGTCGATGCGATCCGCAATATTCACGTTCGCTATCCCGAGTGCCTGACGATTCTCGGTATCTCCAACGTGAGTTTCGGGCTCCCGGACTCCGGACGCGAAGCGCTGAACTCCGTATTTCTCCACGACAGCATTGAAGCCGGTCTGGACATGGCGATTGTCAATACCGCAGGCATTGAGCGCTATGCCAACTTGAGTCCCGAAGCGATCTCAATCTGTGAGCGTGTGCTCTACGGAGGTGACCAGGAGTCCATCGCCGCATTTGCGGAATACTATCGCGGCAAGAAAGTAACGGCTGCCGTTGATGAGCTGGCCCTGCTTCCGGTCGACGAGCGCCTCGCAAAATGCGTGGTCAACGGAACCCGACAGGGCATCGAGAAGATGATCGATGAACTTCTCGTCGGCATGGCTCCGCTCGATGTCATCAACGGGCCGCTCATGAAGGGCATGAAAGTGGTCGGCGAACTTTTCGGCGCCAACAAGCTGATTGTGGCCGAAGTGCTCGAATCTGCGGAGGTCATGAAAGGGGCGGTCGACTATCTCAAGAAATTCCTCGAGCCCGGAGCGGCGACGGCAACTCGCGGACGCATGCTACTCGCCACCGTCAAAGGTGACGTGCACGATATCGGCAAGAATCTCGTGGATATGATACTCTCGAACAACGGCTATGAAGTTGTCAATCTGGGCATCAAAGTACCCCCCGAAACGCTCATCGACGCAGTACAACAGCATCACCCGGATTTCATCGGCCTCTCCGGTTTACTTGTGCGGTCGGCGCAGCAGATGGTCGTCACGGCCGGCGATCTCAGCGCGGCAGGCATCGACCTGCCGTTGATGGTCGGTGGCGCAGCCCTCTCAAGAAACTTCACCCTCACGCGCATTGCTCCGGCCTACTCCGGGCCGGTGATGTATGCCAACGAGGCCATGGAGGGGCTGCAACTCGCCAATCGCTTGACGGATAACGACGATCGCAGAAATCTCGAGCGCGAATGGTCCGCAATGAAAGAAAAGGCCGTCAAGGATGTGCGCGCGCAACCCCAGCAATTGCCTCCTGCGCCTTCGCAGTCGTTGTACGAAGAGTCGGATGTTCCGCCGCCGCCCGATACTGAACTGCACATCCGGAAGGACATCGATCCGACCGAGGTGTTTCCGTTGATTTCAAGGGCCATGCTGTACGGAAAACATCTCGGACTTCGCTTGTCGACTTCGCGGCTGGATAATCCCGGCGACAAACAGGCTCAGGATCTGAAGCGGGCAGTCGAGCGTGTCTTCAAAATGGCGGTAACAGAGGATCTCATACGACCTCGCGCGACTTGGCGCTGGTTTCCCGTGTACAGCGAAAATGAAAAAGTTACCGTGCTTGCGCCGGACGGTAAGACTGTGCTGACTCGCTGGGAGTTTCCACGCGAGCGAAGTGCGCCGTTCCGCTGTGCCGCGGACTGGGTGCGGCCCAAGGCGCTGCCCGGCACGGACTATCTCTGTATCTTTGTGACCACCGCGGGCGACAGTGTGCAGCATAAAGCAAAGTCACTTCAGGAAAACGGCGAGTTACTTGCCTCGCACATTCTGTCCGCACTTGCCATCGAGATGGCGGAGGCGACCGCAGAGTATTTGCACCGCGAGGTTCGCAAGGCATGGGGATTTCCGGATCCTCCCGAATTCACTTGGCAGGATCTCATTCGGACGACCTACCGAGGCATCCGGCTGTCCTTCGGCTATCCCGCCTGTCCGAATCTCGAAGATCAAACTAAGCTGTTTGACTTGATGAAGCCCGAATCTTCAATCGGTGTTTCGCTGACCGAGGAGATGATGATGGTGCCGGAATCGAGTGTTTCCGCTCTTGTGTTTCATCATCCGAAGGGACACTACTTCTCGGCGTGAAGTGATCAGAATGCTAAACCCAATTGCGATGAACGCGCGGCAACTCACCGCGCGTTCTCTATCTTGACCGACCCTGAGTCTGCAGCAGTGGTCCCGGTGGATCAGACTCTGCCGTAACCAGATAGTACCGGCGTGTGTCCGCAGGAAGAATTGTCTCGTCGTAGAATGTCTGAGCGGTAACGGCAATCAAGTACTCAGGAGACGGGGTGACTTCGGGAATACTTGACGCGTAGACTTTATACTGAAGTGCGGGCGATGACGGAAACCAATCGAGTCGAACCGACGTCCCTTGATAGTGTACCGTCAGAGCTTGCGGCGCATCCGGAGCCGAAATGAAAACGTATTCGTCCGCACCGATATCCGGAGTGGCCTGCCGAAGATCGCCGTCAAGATCGTTCGCTATCCCGGAAATCATCAGAGCGCGACCGTCGAGATTCGCGTTATTCGTGCGCACGTGCAAGTCTGTGTCGCTGACAAATCCCGGGTCACTAAACAGACTATTCGTGTCATGTCCTGTTCCCTGCCAGGCCGACAACGCGGGATACTCCTGTGCACCCATTCGGGCGATGACGAAAAACGGAGACAGTGAATAGAAGTCGTTATAGTCGCTGACCAGTCCCTCGCCCGTGGCATGCCGAATGCCCCAATTCGCGACGTCGTCTTCCTGGCCGAAAATCACATTGTTGAGCAGCATATGACTACTGGCATTGGAAATGTAAATTCCGCAAATCTCATTCTGACCGGGCCCGTCCGGCATCGAAATACTGTTGAAGCAAACCGAATCCGTGCCGGCGGACAGGTAGATGCCGTTGATCTTAAGATTGAGCACGGACGCGAAGTCATATATCATGTTGTTGTGAATGAGCGCCGTCGCTCCCGCCGCTGGCGAGGAATAGACTCCAACCGCGCGATTTGTCGTGGATGCCGAATGATCCGCAAACCCGTGGATTCGATTCGCGGAAATTTCCACCCGATTGCCCGCTCCAAGACTCGTGACTTGAATGCCGTAGCACGGCGCCACATAACTTGTAGGAAATCCCGGAACAATATCATTTCCAACCACCACTAGATCCGTCTGATTGTCCACGTAGATGCCGATTCTGACATTCGAAATCGAGCAACCCTCGATGCGATTTCCTGCGCATTGTCCTACTCCCACCGTGTCGGACAAATGAATCCCGGAATAGGCGCCGCTGATGGTCAAATTCGTGAACCGGTTATTATCGTTGCCGTTCAAGTCAACGCCGATTACACAGCTGCCGGTCTGAGTTGAGTCCCGGCCAGCGAGGATACAGTCGGAAATCACATTCCGATCCGAGTTATTCCGTAAATACAGCGCGGCGTTTCCCAATGACGGTGTCAACACCCTTAACCCGGAGAGTATCACATCATGGGCACCATCAAGCAGCAAGGACACGCTGTTGCCTTGCGGCGCGCGGATTCTCGGTGGCGAACTCAAGGTATCCGCCGCTACAATCGAAACGGTGTTTACCGGTGATGCGCCGGGGATGCTCGTGACAACGACCGGTTCCCAATACGAGCCCGCGTGGATGTGAATCTCAACAGGAGCAAAAACGCCCCGGTACGTCAGATGATCGAGCGCGTCACTCAGGTTTGCAAAATCCGGACTCAGGCCGCCCACTTCATACACGCCCGCGAGTGCGGACCCGACGATGGTCAGCTCGGCTGTGACGCTATCGTTCTGCGGAATCTCATCGCCGGAGAGTTCTGCATGCGCGGAGAGAAATGTGCTCGCGAGATCCTCCGCGGGGATTTGCCAGTTGAAGACCACCGTGTCCGATTCATCTGATTCCAGCGACAGCAGTTGCTCTTCAACCAAAATCGCTTCATGGAGCAGTCGGATTGGCACCGACAAACCCGCTTGCGTTCCGCGATTCGCGATTATTAAACTGCATGGCAATGAAGCGCCCGCCGGAACCATGGCCGGAAGCGAGTGCAACCAACGCACCTCAAAATCATTGGATGCCGCGACAAACAGGTACTCGTCCGCACCAATATCCGGCGGATCGCCGCGAGTATCGTTGTCGAGATCGGACAGTATGCCGACGAGAGCCGTGCCCGCTGCATTTGCCGCCGATTCATTGGGCAGTATGTGCAAGTCATCCGGTGCGATGAATCCGGGATCCGCTTCCCGGCTCTGTACGTCCATTGCCGTTCCACTGATCCACTGCGCGAGCGTCCGATACACGACTGCGGAAGTCCGGCCCATTGCATAAAAGGTGTCAACGGCCGATTGAGAACTGTAAAACAAGTTGTGATCAGACTCGAGGAAGCCGGTCAACCACTGTATGCCAAACGACAGCGCCGATAACGACTCCAGTTGGATGATGTTATTGCGCACCTCCACGGTTCCGGTCGTCGAATCCAGCACACCGGTGACGGTACACGACGTTGACGGACCTTCAATGAACAGACTATTGAAGCAGACCAGCGCATTTCCGGATTTGAGAACGATGCCGCTGAGCGCCGTTGCTTCCGGCATGGACCAATCCGAGATCATGTTGTTTACGATACGCGCCGTACCTGATTGCGCATAACTTACGATTCCCTTACCGTCAACTCCACCGCGGCCCCCTTGAATGCGATTCGACTCTACGGAAACCTGTTGGCCGGGCATCAACAGGCCAACCTGGATCCCGACGACTCCTGCCGTCGCGCCCTCATGTCCCGGAGAAATCGCATTACCTATAATCGTGCAGTTCGTCTGATAATCGGCGCGAATCCCGGTCCTCGATTCGAGAATCATACAGTCCCGAATTACATTCCCGCTGTCCGTCGAATTCGATCTGCCTTCCAGGCGGATTCCGTAATGCGATCCGAGCATCGTCAGCCGTTCAAGCGCATTCCCATGATTCGCACCTCCGGTTACAAGCACCCCGCAGGCTGAAGTCATCTGTAGCGAGGATCCAATCACCGCGCAATTGGAAACGCGGTTGTTTGCGGCCCCGCTATTGAGCAGCACCGCGCACGGATTCGTTCCCTCCGCACGAATGTCAATGCGGTCAATCGTCACAAACGATGTCCCGGACAACACCACGCTGCCGGGCCCCGCAGAGCTTCGCAAACCAATCGGCCCTTCGCTGCTCGAAGATGGCCGGAACTCTACGGTATTTATTGCACTGGCGTTCGGAATTGCCGACAGGCTAAGTTGCTCGTCATAGTCGCCGCTCAGCACTTCAAAGGTAACCGGGCCGGAAACTCCGCGTGTCGATAGATCGCTCGCCGCCGAAGAGAAATTTGGATAGTCGGTGTTTCCGGCACCGACGATGTATGTGCCGAACAGCGGGGGCATGATGACATTCACCAACACAGACAGACTGTCATTGGCCGTGTCTGCGTCGCCCGCGAGATTTGAACGAACTGTCAAAAATCCCGCTGCGGGCAGAATCGGAGTACTCCAGGCGAACGAAACAGTATCCACGGCAAGCGGATCCAATGTAGCATTCAACGCGGCTGCCAGAGCCCCATCAAAGTAG
Organism: uncultured Alphaproteobacteria bacterium; assembly: GCA_964529255.1. Lineage (GTDB taxonomy): Bacteria > Electryoneota > RPQS01 > RPQS01 > RPQS01 > CAZVXJ01. The sequence goes on from CAZGVT010000116.1 coordinate 6,314, forward strand.
AGACCAATCGGTGCATTAACTTGCGCCGCCGATCCGCGATTTAGAATGACGGCGCGGACTTCCACTACACTCGCCACTCGTTGAGTGGTCGCCAATCCCGGCAAATCCAAAACCGAGTAATCACTGGCGGGAGCTAAGAAGGCATATTCATCGGCACCGATGTCGGGTGGGATGATCCGACTCTCGCTATCAGCGTCACCCGTCAGCCATGCAACAAATTCGCCATTCTGGTGTGCAAGGCCGTTCGTCGGGTTCACATGAAGATCCTGATCGCTAAGGTAACCCGGTTCACCCGTGAGAGAATGCAGGTCGTATCCGGTGGCCGTCTGCCACGAGGAAAGCGTGGTGTAGTCCTGATTGAACCGGCCCAGCCGGTACCCGCTGCCCGTGCCGTGGAAGATATTGTGATCCGAATCCCAAATACTCGAAGCCGATTGAACGAAGCAATTGTATGCGGAACCCGTCGCCTTGCGATTGACAAGAACGTTGTTCGCGAGAAATGTCGATCCCGAAGTTGCACCCGTTGCCAGATAAACGCCGTAGGCAATCCCCGTGGACGGCACATTATTAATATTTACACTGTTCCCTACGACTTCGTTGATACCGCTGGACACATAGATTGCGCGTATCTGCGCGGCGCCGAGCGTATTAAAACCATAGATGAAATTGTTGCTCACTCGCGTCACGGCCAGCGCCGAGTCGCTGCGAAGTCGCACGCCAACGGCCGTTGCTCCCGAGGCCGTCAGTGAGTGAATTCTATTTCCCGAGATCAGCACGGTATCACCGGGCTGAGTGGTTGCAACATAGATTCCGGTGATCTCCTCCGTGGATCCGGCATTTACCGAAATGTCATTCCGTTCAACGACGCAACGATTCTGCTGTGCTAGGTATATGCCGTGCCGAACCGAGTCGATCCTGCACGAAGTAATTGTTGATCCGTCGTTGACGCCGCCTATCCCTTCGAGGCGAATACCTTCGTAGCAATACGAGATTTCGAGACTGTCAAGCGTTACTCGATGCACTGAGCCGCCACGGACAAGCACGCCACGCGCATTGGTGTTGGTCGTCGACGCACCGCGAACCCGCGCGCGCCGGATCGTCACATCGCTGCACCCGTCATCAATCCAGATACCTTGCAGAGTTCCGGCGGAAGTCGAACCGAAATCAATCCCGTCAAAAACAACATACGCGCAATTGCGAAGCCGCAAAACCGCCGAGTCAGGACCACCATAGTTGAAAGACACGACGCCCGCTGAATCTGCTTGAACAAAGGAGAGGGTCGCCGTCGAGGAGGTGCCCGGAATAGATTGCAGGTTCACCGATTCGAGATACGTTCCGCCGGCGATGCGAATCGATGTGGACTCCGAGATTCCGTTGCTCTCCAACATGCTGATCGCATCGTGCAAGTCCGCAAACTCTCCGCCCGCGCCCACCCCGTAAGCTCCACCAAGCGGACCATTGCCTGCGCTGAACGACCAACCCGGCCCGAGTGACTGCCCGGCGCCATTCCGGCAAACGACTCTCCAATAACAAACCGTGAAACTGAGAATGTTCGACGGAGGGTTGTACAGTTCGACGAAAGAACCCGAATGGACACGCGCCGATGGTTGGAGCAATTGGACGGCAGTCGAGTCCGTTGAAAAGTAGAGGTCAACGGTCTCAGAATAGGCTCCGTTGGTCCAACTGAGATTCGTGCCCGTATATACAGATTCAGCAAGATTCGGTGGATCAGGCATTGACGGCCCGCCCGGTGGGACCAAAACTTCCGGGCCGGACACGCTGTCCAGAAAGAACGAATTGTCCCCCTGGGCCCAATCGGAGCGAACGAATGCCACGCGAATGACACTTCCGGCGTAAGCACTCAGACTCACACTAAGAGGCACAAACGTCTGCGCGAAGTCCTCGCCAATTCCCGGACGAAAGCTTGCGATGACTTCGCTGAACTCGGATGGATTCGTACTCGCAGTCGGGGATACCATGACGAGCAGGGAGTCATCAGTGATCGCCGGGTTCAGGCTGGGTGCCTGTGTTCGCGCGAAAAACCGAAGCGTCTGGTCGTCAGAGGTGGGATTGAGCGGGGGAGAGACCAGCCAACTCCGAGAGACCTGCCCGGGTAGCAGGTTCTCAGCCCGAGACTGTGCGCTGAAAAACCAACCCGTCTCTGACCGCGCAGACCTCGTCCAGATTGCCCCGCCCTGGCTGTTCTGGAAGGACAGCCACTCTGCCGGAGGAAATGACGCCTCGAAGGTCTCCATGAGAGGCACCGCCATAGACGTGTTGACGCCTACGGCGCCTATCAGAAACCAAATCCATATGCAGCACTTCCGAATCACCTGACCTTAACTCGCACCTTAGACGTTTCCTTGTGTAATAGCTCCAACTTGACAAGATAATACATGTTGGGGTAGGTTTACAAGTACCTCGGCTCAAGAGGCAAATCTCGTTTCACGGCTGGGTCACGTTAACTTTGGACGAGTTGAAATTCAGAGCGGATTCACGTATCTTGCTGGTTGGAACTATAGAGGAACAAGTCAATTAAGAAGATAGAACGAAGAATTGCCCTAATTGGGGCAGGTAAGATCGGCGAAGCACTTCTGGCGGGCATCGTCGAGTCGGGGCTGGTCCCGGCAAAGCACATGACTGCGACAACGCTTCATCCTGAAACTGCGGCAGCGCTTTCGGGACGGATCCCCATTCGCGTGACAAATGACAATCGCCTGGCGGTTCAAGATGCCGCCGTTGTTTTTGTGGCGGTTAAACCCAAGCAGATCAAGAAGGTCTGCACCGAAATCCGCGATGCGATCGCGCGCGATGCGGTCATCGTTTCACTTGCGACCGGAGTCCCTTCATCCGTCGTTGAGCAGGCCCTGGGCGGAGGCCGAGCGGTAGTCCGCGCCATGCCGAATACGCCGATACAGATCCGAAAAGGCATGACGGTCCTTAGTGCGGGGTCCGCGGTTACCCAAGC
>CAZGVT010000117.1:0-9279 GCA_964529255.1 uncultured Alphaproteobacteria bacterium
ATACTGCATAGGGAACCAGCGCGAAGAGGTACGGACAAATCAGGCAGGAGCAGGCGTTCATCGCGATAGCCGTATTAAGCAAATTATTCCATTTTAGTCGTTTTCGGCAAACGGGTCCGGGGGGCTGCCAACAGCATCAATGTCCCTTCAAATCCTGCTTGATACTCGGCCCAGGCCGCCCGCCTCAGATGAATGGAGAGTGTTGGCCGTGAGATGCTCAGTTTCTTCAGAATTTTCTCGGTGGAGAGACCTTCCATCACCAACCGAAGAACGCCGGCCTGTGCGGCTGTCCAATGATCATAGATGAGATCCAACGCAGGCAGAAACAAGTCGACAATCTGCCCACAAGGATTTGCGGCGCCTGTTTGCAGTGCGGTCAACCTGCGGCTGCGTTTGAGCTTGTCCATTCCTTCCCGTGCCCGCCGGAAAGCCGGTCCGTCCCAAGTGTAGGAGTCTGCGCTCCCGGTGATGCTTGCCGTACCATTTGCAATCGAAGCCCTGATCAAAACCCTGGGCTCAACGTGCACGGTCTTCGCAATCAGCCTTAGCAGCGTGAGTGAATTCAACGCGGTCTTCCAGTTGCGACAGACATACTGGAATTCATCACCCGCGGTGACTCGAAATTGGAACCTGCTTTTCAAACCATCAAGGTACTGCCTCTGAACTGTTGCCCAGCCCCGCAGCAGTTCCTTCTGTAACAACCTCCGCGCCCCCGGATCATAGTCCCCCGACCTGACGATGTCACCGGTGATGACAATTATGCCGGTCCGAGTTTCCTTCATGCCCGTTGTTCCAAATATCTGGCCAACCCCTCTTCCCACGTCGGCATCCGGTTCGATATCGCCAATTCATATAGTCTCGGAGAGAGCCGCGAGTTTTGCGGACGCGGAGCCGGGCGAGGAAATTCAGCCGTCGAGCACGGACTGACTTTGCATTTGCTGCCGGAGAGTTCGACGATCTTCTTCGCAAACTCAAACCACGTCGTGTAGCCTTGATTCGTGATGTGATAAGTGCCGAACATGCCGGATTCGCAAAGACGGAGAATTTCCGGGGCCACGTCGCGCACAAACGTCGGCGAGCCGTGCTGGTCGTTCACGACTCTCAGCTCCTCGCGTTCCTTCGAGAGTTTCAGAATCGTCTCCACAAAATTCGCCGCGCCGTGACCGCATAGCCACGAGACGCGCACGATGAAGTGCTTCGAGCAAAGTGAACGAACGTAGAACTCACCGGCGTATTTGGTCTTGCCATAGACAGATTGCGGATTCGCGGCATCCCATTCGTCGTAGGGCTCGCCCTTCGTCCCGTCGAAAATGTAGTCCGTCGAGACGTAAACGATGGGAATGTCGAGCTTCTGCGCGGCAAGGCACAAATTCTGAGTGCCAATGCCGTTGACAAGCATGGCCAGATCGGACTCACTCTCCGCCTTGTCCACCTGCGTGTAGGCCGCACAATGAACAATCAATCGCGGCTCCTGATCGAGTACGGCATTCTCAACCTGCCTGCGATTCGAAATATCGTGCTCTGGCAGATCGAACCCGATGGGATTCCAATTCAAATGCTCGGCAATCGCATACAGCTCGCGACCGAGCATGCCCTTGTGGCCGGTGATTAGAAGTGAGCGCAATGCTGGTAGGATTTTCCCCCTGCTTGCGGGGGGCGGGGGGGGGCGGTAAGCTTGGTTCTCTCGCGGAATCGTATCATGAAACTGCTTTCGCGGCGCGGCGAATCTCGCGGTTTTTGAGGATTGATAAATCGGAAATGCCATGCGCCACGGCGAGCATCGCCCGCGCGACCTCCACGGTGTCGGTCACCAGCGTCGGCAGCAATGCGCGAAACCAATACAATGGCCGCGACAACGTGTCCAACAGCAGCGCCTTATCGCGTCGATGGATCGGGTAGACATAGCCCGGACGAAAGATCACAAGTTTCTTTCCGAGCAGCGCGCGCAAGTCCATTTCCGTTTGGCCTTTCACGCGCGCCCACATCACACGGCTCTTGCCCGCCGGATCGGTGCCCATACCGCTGACAAAGAGGAATCGCGCCGCCGGATTTTTCCCGGTCAAAGCGCGCGCGGCAGCGAGCACATAATCGTGCGTAATCGTGTAGTACAGCTTTTCATCGCCGACCTCCGTTTGCGAAACGCCCAGCGCGCAGCAGCACACATCGACTGCGGTCAATTCGGCCGCGACGGAAGAATGATCGTTGAAGTCAGCGAGCAGTACGACTCTTAGTTTCGGATGCTCAAAGTTCAACTTCCGGCGGCTGAGGGCGAGCACTTCGCCGATGCGAACGTCCAGCAACGCCTGGCGGATAATTTCCGCACCGATGGCGCCGGTGGAGCCGAGAACGAGGATTCTCAATTCACAAAAGACAAAAGACAAACGACAAACAACAAAAAACGCACTTCAGGGCTTGACCGCTGTAATGCAAAAGGTCAGCGGCAGGCGCAGATGTCCTTCAGGGAACTCGAAATGGCCGCGGGAAGTTTCCACCAGAAATGGAAACTGCCGAAAACAGGAGAAGGGGTATTCTTCAAAGCGGGTGATTCGCAGTCCCGCGTCCGCCAGAGCATTGTAGATATCCGCCAAAGTCCATTGCCATTCGCGGGTTTTGGACTGCGGCAGGTAGCTCGCATCGGCGTAGTCGGGGTACTGCGTTTCCGATTGCAAACCGCGCGGATCGTGGAAGTAATCGAACGCCTGCTCAAGGATGCCGTTCCTTTCTTCAAAGATCATTCCCGCCGGGTGGACCTCCGCGATAAAGAATTGTCCGCCGCGCTTCAGAAAGTGTGCAACGACTTCTCCCCAGCGTTTCAAGCTCGACAACCACGTGATCACGCCATAGGACGTGAACACAAAATCGAATTGTCGCTGCAAATGCTTGTCCAGTTCGAGCACATCGGCGCAAATGAATTCCGCGCGACTTGTAAGTTCGGCCTGATGCGCCAGCTCCCGCGCCTGCGCAATCGCGACATCCGAAAAATCCACACCGGTGACAATCGCTCCGCGGCGCGCCCAGTCAAGCGTGGAGAGTCCGAAGTGACACTGCAAATGCAGGAGGGATTTGTCGGTGACATTCCCGAAGGCGCTCAGCTCAAGCTCGTCGAGTTGCGAATTCCCGCCGAGAAATCCCGGCACGTCATAGAACTCACTCCGCATATGAACAGGCGTGACTTCATTCCACCACGCGAGGTTAGGCCGATGCGCCTCAATCGCTGAATTCACTGATGTCATACTCTACCACCCAGCGTCGCGCCGCAACGAGCAGCGTGGAAGACGTCGGATGCTGCGAAGAGAGATGCGTATTGTAATATTGTCCGTTCCGGTAGCCGCCGATCAGCAGGCTTGCGGGTGTGGGTTGTTTTGTGTTTCCGGCGAAGTGCGGTTTGCGCAGGTAAACGAACGCACAACGCGCTGCGGCCTGGTCGGCCAACTTCGCTTCCACGCCGGCGCTGAGCAGGGCCGTTTTCAGTGCGGATATCATCCCGTAGGTATGGTCGGAAACTTGCATAAGAGACTCCTTTTGTGTTTAGCCTATGCCCATCACATCGAGTACAGTCGATTTCATTCCACCGCAAAACTTGCCGTAACAACAGCCGTCACGTCCTTGTCGATCGTCGACGTATCGTACGTGCCGTAATCTCGCACATCCCGTGAATTGGGCGCGGTGACCTGAATCACGCCCATTCGCGCGTTGCGCAGCGAACTCACTCTTCCACCGGCGCTTTGAGCAATCATCTCGGCGCGGGCTTTCGCATCCAACGTGGCATCGGCGAGCAGAGAAACGCGCAGGTTGGCCAGCTTCGTATAATAATACTGCGGAGCGTCGAAGGTGATCTCGATCAGTTCGGGAATCAAATCGGAAATCCGGCGCGTGATCTCATCAAGAGAATCCACGAGGGCCGTGTGCACTTCGATTTTCAGCACGCACTTGTAACCGGAGAATTCGCTCGTTCCCTTCATGCGATCCTGCTGAAACATCTGTTCCACGCGGATGGGATTTTCCCTGAGACAATATTCGGGCAAAGCCTGTTGCTTCAGGAACTCGCGGACTCTCTCTCCGCGCTGCTTCACGCACTCATAGGGCGGCACGGTCGGATTCAGACACCAGACGGTGATGCCCCACGTGGCCCAATCGGAGCGGACCGTCTGGCGCGCGGACCCGGTCACGGAAATCACATCGCTATCACGCTTGGCATCGTGAATCGCCTTCGCCGTGAACAGTCCGATGGAGACCAGCCCCAGCGCAATCATCGTCAATCCGGCGAAAAAGTACTTCGGAAATTTCTCGTGCATGAATAGCTCCGGCATGACAAATTCGCTCCGCTTATTAGCGGCCACGCGGGGCCGCCGCAACAGGACCCGTTCAAAACCAATGTTCTTTCAATCGCGGCTCGACTTTTTCGGCGACCAGACGTGTAGCGCGGTATAGAGACGGAAACGTTCCTGCGTCCGTCCACCAGCCGTCAATCACGTCGGCCGTGAGCTTGTTCATCCGCATGTAGGCGGTATTCACGTCCGTGATTTCCAGTTCGCCGCGGTCGGAGGGTTTCAGCGTATTGATGATCTCGTAGACGTGATGATCGTACATATACACGCCGATCACGGCCAGGTTCGATTTCGGCACCTTCGGCTTTTCGACGATGTTCGTCACTTTTCCGGTGGCGTCAATTTCAGCCACGCCGAAGCGCTGCGGATCGGGAACTTCCTTCAGCAGAATCTTGGCGCCTTCCTGATCGCGGAATTTCTGCACGTGCGCGGTGATATCCTTTTCCAGAATATTGTCGCCGAGAATCACGACGATTTTATCATTGCCCGTGAAGACGCGCGCGAGCCGCAGCGCATCGGCGATTCCGCCCTCACCTTCCTGATAGGCATAGTTGATGAAGCGCAAGCCGAAATCCTTGCCGTTGCCGAGCAGATTCAGAAAATCCCCGGCATAATGTCCGCCCGTCACCAGCACGATCTCGTCTATCCCCGCGCGCACGAGTGTTTGGATCGGATAGTAGATCATCGGCTGATTGAATACCGGCAGCAAGTGCTTGTTGGTGATCTTGGTCAGCGGCAACATCCGGGTGCCGAGACCACCGGCGAGAATAACACCTTTCATGTGGTCGTAGTTCTTCGTTGAGGTGAAAAGATTAGCATAAGAAATCCCAAGGCTGAAAATCCCAAATCCCAAATTGAAGACGCGAAACGGATTATCGTTTGTCCAATTTTTTTCTCGCTCGTGCAGCCATGGTGATCAAGATCGCCTTGATTTCGATTGCCTCTTGTCGTAACGGCGGCAAACGACTGGTCCCAACCAATTTCGCTCTATCGATCAAGTAAAGCCAGTATAAAGTCTCCTGAATCTCTTGGCGCGCTCCGGCTATCTTGCTCACGAATTCGGCCGTAGACCTTGACTGATTTGCCTCCGCGACATGGGCTCCAACGGATGTGCCGGAGCGAAGGAGTTGCATGCCCAGGACTCGGCCTAACTCGGTCCGTTGCAGCGCGTTGTACAAATTAATGATCCTTAGTGCAAAATCGGCGGTTCGAATCTCAAACTCGGACAGCTTCTCCTTAATCAAATCAGTCTCCCATACTGTGAGTTTGGGATTTGGGATTTTTGAATTTGGGATTTTTTTACAGGTGCAGCCCTTCTCCAACCAGCGCCCCCGGCTCAATCAGTGGGCCATGGAGAATTTCGCGCTTGATCTTCTCGTCGATTTCGTCCACAAGGAAAATCCACTCCGCTCGATCGGCCGCATCGAGCCCTTCCTCGACCATGCGGGCGCGGGCCATCAGTCCCATGTCTTCTTTTGGAATTGACGACCGATGACGTACCTCGCCGAGCACGAGTAATGACCGCGTAACCGCATCCTGCACGACGAGGCACTTGCGGCCGGAAATCTGCCCGAATCCCCACGCCTCAATAGGCAACGAGCGGGTGCCCCCTGCCGGACGGACCAGGTAGACGTTCAGACGACAAGTCGTTTCGTGGACTTTCCCCAGCAAGCGATCAGTCCTCCGCTGTAAGTCAAAAACACGCAACCATTTAGCGGTTTCGGACGAGTTCCGCCGAGACTGTGCGCCGGAACTATATCCCCACGATAAAAGTAACGAATTCGGCCCGGAATTGCAAGAAAGTTCATTCGTTTGGCTATGTCAAATTTGAGAAACACTTGCATTTACGGACTTCCGGCCCTATTTTCCGGGCATGCCAAGGAGAACCTACTCGATTGTGGGTCTCGGTGCGGTCGGGAGGAGCCTCGTGGTCAACCTTTCCGCCGCAGGCTGGAGACCCGAAATATTCGTGGGCCGGCGCCGAAATCAAGACCGCTCACTGGCCAGGTCCTTCGGAGCCACTTTTGCCACGGATCCGGCTGACCTCGCGGCAAGTCACGGGCTGATTATCCTCGCTGTGCCGACAGGCCAACTTGTGCCGCTGATACGCAGTCTCGTCCGGTTGCCGCTCGAGTGGAAACGGCTGACCATACTTCATTGCGCAGGCTCTCTCGGAGTGCAACCGCTAAGAAAACTCGCCGACTTGGGGGCAGGCGTCGTTGCGTGTCATCCGTACCAGACGTTTCCGCGTGGCATCGGTGGCAAAAACGTTGTGGAACTGTCCGGATCGAGCTGGGGAATCACCGGTAACCGTAAGGGAGTGGCCGCTGCAAAGCAGATGGTGCGCGCGCTTTCCGGTCATGCGATCTCAATACCGGAGAAATCACGCATCGCCTACCATGCCTCGGCGGTCATTGCGTGCAGTCAGATCGCCGCCGACGTTTCCGCCGCGGTGAAAGTGCTCCGTTCTCTCGGACTCCGTGAGCCCGAAGCCGAACGCGCCGCGTCGACGATAGCGTCGGAAACCGTGAAGAACATCCGCAAGCTGGGACTGAAGGCTGCGCTCACGGGACCGGCCGTGCGCGGAGATCTAACACTTATTCGCGGACAGACCGCGGCCTTGTACAAAATCGATCCGGACATCTCTCAGGCGTACGGATTGGTCTCGCGCTGGGTGATGAAGCAGGCGAGAAAAATCAAGAATCCAAAAACAAGCACTAAGAAAAGGCAACAGCTCCGGAAATGAGCGGAATTGAATCGTGGCTGCAATCCGGCCTTGCGTGGTTCCTCTTCGGCGCCGTACTCCTGGTCATCGAGTTGGCGAGCCCCGGTGTGCTCGCGATCTTCTTTGCCGCCGGAGCGTGGGTGACGGCCATCTTGCTGTGGACCGGGATCATTCACGGGACCGCTCTGCCGATTGCCGTGTTCATCGTGGTGTCCGTCTTGTCGTTGTTGTTTCTGCGCAAGCGACTTGCTCCGGTTATCGGCGGCGCGACGGCAAGCGGCGGCGATTCCGAGCGCGCACTGGACGAATTCATCGGCAAGAGCGCCCGCGTCGTCGAGACGATTGACGCCGCTCAACACACGGGATTGGTCGACTACCACGGCTCAAACTGGATCGCCCGCGCCGATGCGCGTATCGAGGCCGGTGCGGTCGTGGAGATCGTCCGGAGAGAGAATCTTACACTAACCGTCAGGGAAAGAAAATGAACATGCTGACTCCGGGAACCATCGTATTCCTGGTTCTCTCTTTGATTCTGATCATTGCCGTCGCCAAAACCGCGACGGTTGTGCCGCAGCGTTCGGCATACATTATCGAGCGGCTCGGCAAGTACTCCAAGACACTGCAGGCCGGTTTTCACATTCTGCTGCCGTTTTTAGATCGAATTTCCTATAAGCATACGCTGAAGGAGGAGGCGCTGGACGTGCCTCCGCAAAACTGCATTACCAAAGACAACGTCGGGGTGGAGGTGGACGGCGTGCTGTATTTGCAGGTCATGGATCCGGTGAAAGCATCTTACGGCATCGCGAACTACCGTTATGCCACGATTCAACTTTCTCAAACCACGATGCGCAGCCTGATCGGCAAGATTGAACTGGATCGCACGTTTGAAGAACGCGAGACTTTGAATGCGGGCGTCGTCAATGCCGTTGACAAAGCCTCGGAGCCATGGGGCGTCAAAGTCACGCGCTATGAAGTGAAAAATATCAAACCGCCGCAGACCATTCTCGAAGCGATGGAAAAGCAGATGCGCGCCGAACGCGAAAAGCGCGCAGTCATTGCGACCTCAGAGGGCCAAAGGCAATCCGAAATCAATCTGGCCGACGGCGAACGCGCCGCCGCCATCGCCCGCTCTGAAGGCGAGAAGATGCGGCTGATCAATGAAGCCACCGGACGCGCACAGGCGGTGGAAGTGGAAGCCAAGGCCACGGCCAATGCCTTTCGCGAAATCGCAACGTCGCTGCAGGTCCAGGGCGGCAACGAAGCGCTGACGCTGAGAGTCGCCGAAAAGTATATCGCGGAATTCGGCAATCTCGCGCGCACCAACAATACGATGATTCTACCCTCCAATCTTGCGGACGTGGCCTCCTTTGTCGGCGCCGTGACAAAGACCCTGCAATTTACGAGTCAGGAGAAGAAGTAACAAAGATTGAGAAGAGTTTCGACTCCCCTTCAATCCTTAGGACAACACTCATGCCTGATTCAAAGAAAATCCTCTGGGCCGACGACGAGATCGATCTCCTCCAGGCCCATGTCCTGTATCTCGGTCAATACGGCTACGATGTCACCAAAGTCACCAACGGCGCCGACGCCGTCACGCGGGTGATGACCGAACCTTATGACGTGGTGCTGCTCGACGAGCACATGCCCGGCATGGACGGTATCGAGACGGCAAACGTGATCAAAGACAAGCGGCCCGACTTGCCGGTTATCATGATCACAAAGTCGGAGGAGGAATCGTTGATGGATACGGCGCTCGGCGCGAAAATCACCGACTACCTGACCAAGCCGGTCAATCCGACGCAAATTCTCGTGGCGCTTAAAAAAGTGCTCGAGAAACAGCAGATTCAGCAGAAGATTGTCACACGGGACTATCTCTCCGATTTCCGGCAAATCTCGACGCGGATCATGGAGGGGCCCAACTGGGAGGAGTGGGCGGATTTGCATCAGCGGCTCTCCTCGTGGGAAATCGAATTGGACTCGCATCCGGATGAAGGCCTGAAGCATTCGCTCGAAGGACAGCGCGAAGAGTGCAACGTGGAGTTCGGGAAATTCGTCGAAGAGCGCTACGAAGGCTGGGTCAATGGCAAAATTAGCGCTCCGCCGATGTCCGTGGATGTGGTGAAGAAGTGGGTCGTGCCTCGATTGCAGGCCGGGGCGAATGTGCTCTATCTTGTGATCGATTGTCTCAGGTATGATCAATGGATGGCCATTGAACCGCTGATCCAC
>CAZGVT010000118.1:0-5008 GCA_964529255.1 uncultured Alphaproteobacteria bacterium
GAGTCCTTCTTTGCCGTGTGATGAATCTCAGTGATGTACCGTTTGTAGTCGGGCAGAGTTTTCACGGCCTGTGCCGCGAGAGCAAGCATCACATTCATGCCCAGCGAGAAGTTCGCCGAATGCAGCACAGCGATCTCCTTTGCGGCCCGTTCGAATGCCGGTTTGGGGTCGGTCAGGAATCCGGTCACTCCGCTCACGTACGGAACCCGAGCTTTCATGGCGAGTGCGAGATTATTCGTCAGCGCGGTCGGGGATGAAAAATCGACGACCACCTGTACGTCATGGGGCAGTTCGTGTGCCACGGCCTCAATCGTACAGCCTTCAATCAACTCGCCGACGCGGTGAACATCGTATCCGTGCTGAACCCGGACGCGCGCAATCGCCTCAGCGACTCTGAGTATCTCGCGTCCCATCTTCCCTGCCGCGCCGAACAGGGCGATATTAACGGATTCGGTGCTCATGGCTCAGGTTCTTTTCAGGCACTCACCGGCTCAAAGAGGTGATTATAGGCTCGCATCGCTTTGCCGATTGCATCGCGAGTCTCCGCCTTTACGGGAACGAGCGGGAGCCGCAACTCGTTTTGCATCTTCCCTTCCATCCAGAGTGCACACTTTACGGGTGCCGGATTGGTTTCGAGGAACATGGCTTTAGCAAGCGGCACGATGCGGCGATGCAACTGGAGTGCGCGAGTCGGATTATCCCGCCAGTAGCTCTCGACCAGCTCGACGAGCGGCTCGGGTGCAACGTTGGCGAGGACTGATACCACTCCCTCTCCACCAACGGAGAGCACCGGAAGGGTGAGCGAGTCATCACCGGACAAGACAGTCATGCGGCCCTCGGTTCGCGCGCATATGTCGCCGATCTGATCGAGATTCCCGCTGGCTTCCTTTATGGCATCGATGTTGGGATGATCGGCAAGCCGCTCGACGGTTTCCGGCAGCATATTCACTCCGGTTCGGGCAGGCACATTGTAGAGCAGCAACGGCAGTTCAGTACTGTCGGCCACGGCTTTAAAGTGGCGGAAGAGACCTTCCTGAGTCGGCTTGTTGTAGTACGGCGTGATGAGCATCGCACCGGTTGCACCAAGATCGTTGGCCTCTTTGACACGGTGCAAGGTTTCTTCGGTGCAGTTCGTACCGCATCCGGGGGCCACCGAAGTATCGCCTGCCGCTTCGATGCAAAGGGTGATCACGCGCCGCCGCTCCTCGGCAGACAGGGTGCTCGCTTCACCTGTCGTGCCCAGCGGAACAAATCCGCGCACTCCGAGGCCGGCCAGCTCTTCGACCAAAGTTTGAAATGACCGGTCGTCCACCGCTCCGTTGCGGAAAGGGGTGACCAGCGCGACCCATACTCCTGAGTAAATTGTCATTCGTAGAAGACGATTAAGTTTGATTGGCCTTTACGGGTGGGAATTCCAGCTTGCGTGAGCAGGAAATCCCATCTACTGCAAATATAGTCCGTGACCGCAAGAAAGTCAATTGACCGGAGTTCGCTTGATACACCATAACAATTCAAATTCATACGAAACGCGGTATAAGTGTTTATAAGTTGTAATACAGTCATAATATTCTCCGTTGTAAAAAAACTCCGAAGTTGCGAATTTCAGTCTCTAACGTTTTCAACTCAAGACATGGGGAGCTTCTGCCGATAATAACATTGACCGGCACGCCCCCGGAAGTCAGATGAAGCCACCGGAATGCCCGCGCCGTTTTTGCTGAGATCCCAAATTAAAATTAGGAAAACCAGTACGATGAGAGACACTACCCTGCTGATTGTGGACGAGGAGCCAGCGGCTTTGTCGGCACTTGCCAATGGCGTCAAATCACTCGGGCCATACGATGTCAAAACGGAGAACGACCCGGAAAACGTGCTGCGTCGTCTGGACACAGAGGCAATAGATCTCGTGATATGCGATATGAGTTTAAGGCAGACCTCCGGGCTTGAGCTGCTGGACCGGATCCGTGCCCGCCACAAGCTGCCAGTGGTTGTCTATGGAGAGCCGTCCTCGGATGATGATATGACGGCAGCGCTTCAGTTGGGTGCAACGCATTACCTGCCGAATCCGAACAATGCGCGTTTGCTGGCAGCGGCCCTGGATTCGGCGCTGGAGACGGTGAAGCTCGCAGGCGAAGTCGAAAAACTGAAGCGGCGCCTCGGCGGAGACCACAAGTTAGGCGGTCTTATCGGTCGCTCGGCTTCGATGCACAGCGTGTTTGATTTGATTCGCGATGTTTGCGATGTGGACACGACAGTGTTGATCCGTGGAGAGACCGGGACCGGCAAGGAGCTGGTTGCGCGCGCGTTGCATTTCGAAGGTTCACGCTCGAACAAGCCTTTTGTAAAGGTGAACTGCGCGGCTTTGCCCGAAACACTGTTGGAGAGCGAACTCTTCGGACACGAGAAGGGAGCATTTACGGATGCGCGACAAATGCGGCAGGGAAAGTTCGAAGTGGCGGACGGCGGGACGGTTTTTCTGGATGAAATCGGGGATATCACGCTCTCGACGCAGGTGAAGCTATTGAACGTGCTTCAGGATCGGGAGATTGAAAGGCTGGGCAGCAACAAGAAGATTCCGGTAAATATCCGCATCATTACGGCGACGAATCGCGATCTCGAGGTATTGATTCAGGAAGGTCGCTTCCGGCTTGATCTGTACTATCGCCTGAATGTGGTGCCGGTGCATTTGAGTGCGCTGCGCGACCGTCGCGAGGATATTCCGCTGTTCTGCGCGCATTTCCTCGACAAGATCGGCGGGCGGTTGAATCGCGGCGGATTCTCGATTACCGACGAAGCGATGGGGATGTTGATTTCGCATAACTGGCCGGGGAATGTGCGCGAACTTGAAAATGTCATCGAGCGTGCGATCCTGGCGACGACCGGCACGGTGATCGGAACGGAAGTTTTGAATTTCCTGAACCCCGGCGTGCCGACGACGAGTGAGCTGGCTGCCAACTCAAGCGCGCGGGTGACATTCCCGACTTTGTATCAACCGACAAAGAACGATGCGGGGGAACTGTTGACTCCCGGGCCGTTGAAGCAGGCAGTGAAGAGTTTCGAGAAGATTTTCATTGAGCAAGCGCTGCAAGCCTCGGGCGGTCATGTGATTCGGGCGGCACGGCTCTTGAAGATTGACCGCACCACTCTATGGAAGAAGGCCCGCGATTTGGGGATCAACATGCATGCCGAGGAGATGCCGGTGTGAGCCCGTCTCTTTCATGAAGAACCGAAATGACGTTCCTCTCATCCCTCCAGTGATCTGGGGGGATGCGTGGTTTGTGGAACACATCTCAAAAAAGACCGTAGGGCGGGTCTCTGTGCCCGCCCGTGACTCGCCTTGCCAGATGACTCCGATCGGGCGGGCACAGCTACCCGCCCCTACCGAACTTCCCCTATTAATCTTGGGATGCGCTTTTGGCATTGTCCGATAAGCCGAACCATGTCATACTCAAACTTGAGCCGACTTGATCAAATAGTACCTGATTGACGGCGATGGCGGCTGCAGATTTGGGCATGCCCCCCGTGCATTGTTATGCGCGACGAGCTGCGAATCGGAATACACATGGCGAGCCAAGGAAATCTTTTTAGCTGATCCTTAGCTATTGACTCGGCGCGAAGTTGCATGTATCTTCTGGCAGCAGTCTTGTCAAAACTACTCCGGAGAGGAATCATGCGACACGTCATCAGATCTATTGCCGCGTTCGTATTTGGACTTTGCGTGGTTGGTCATGCGAACATCACCGTATTCACGACGAATACCACCATCGCCTGCGACGACACAACTTTCGAGGGTGATACGATTGTTGTGGATAGTTGCGAGCTCACCATCCACTGTCCGCACACTTTCCAGCGTCTCGAGGCAATCAATTCAGCGAACGTGACGCATGCATTTGATGATACCGTGGGCTTGCGTCTGCACATATTGGCTACTTTGTTCGTGGAGGAGGGCAGTAGCTTGGACGTGAGTGGGCGCGGATTCAGTGAAGCCATGGGGCCGGGAAGTGGAGAAATCTCCGTTGGCTGCGGAGGAGGCGGCGCCGGGCACGGCGGCTATGGTGGGCACGGCGGAAATGTCTATCAGTGCGGAGGGAAGGGCGGATGTTGGTATGGCTCTCAAGTTTTCCCAAACCTTTTCGGGAGCGGAGGGGCTGCCGGGTATCAGTCCAATGGCGGTCGCGGGGGCGGCGTCATTCGCATTAACGTTGACGACTCTCTTATTGTTGACGGAACGATCTCCTCGAATGCGGAGAACGGCCACGGAGAACACGGTGGCGGCGGCGCGGGAGGTAGCATTCTCATCAGCGCCAGGGTGATTTCCGGGACAGGAGCCATCTCCGCACGCGGTGGGAACAGCTCGGTCGGACATGAGCAGTATGCGGGCGGCCCCGGCGGCGGTGGGCGGATCTCGCTGTTGTTTTGCGCCGGCGAACTCGACTCGATTTTCGTGAATGTGGATCCCGGGATAGTCGTCGGTGAAGCGACACCGGCAGTCCCCGGGACCATCTATGTCGGCAACACGGACTGCAATGAGAACTCGATTCTAGACGGCTGCGAATTGGCAAACGGATCCGCGACCGACTGCAATGAAAACGGTATCCTCGACGAGTGCGAAAACACCGACGGCCCGTTACTTCTCATTCACTTTACCTGTCCGGGACAGCTTTTGCTCAGGTGGTCGTGTCTTGACGGCTACGCTTCGTACCGGATTTACGGCAGTCATCAAAACGGAGCAGAGACCGAAGTTGCGACCGTCAATGACAATGTTTATGACATCACGTCGTATCTCGATTCACCCGAAAACTTTGATCTTTGGATATTCCGCGTAGTGGGTATGCAATAGCGATCCGATTTGCGCCGGAGATTTTGGGCGGGGGGAAGGATCGTTATCTGGTGTCGTTCGCCTCGGAGTTCGGTGATTCGCTGAAATGCGTGACGGTGCCGCCGGACTATGACGGGCTATCGGACACTTGGGTGAACTACGGGGACGGGATGGCGGACTGCTGGGAGGACA
>CAZGVT010000118.1:5018-7045 GCA_964529255.1 uncultured Alphaproteobacteria bacterium
AGCGCGTTCAATGTGCAGGACAGCCGCGCGATCCGCCCGTTCTTCACGATACCGCCGCTGCGCTTCGCGGATCTTGACAGCCTGCCGACGGGCCGCGACATTGACGGCGACTACCTGTGCAACTTCGAGGAGTACCGCGGTCTAATGGTGGCAGTGGATTGTACGGATACAGAAGCAGGGCACAGGCACCAGAGGCTTGATCCATTGACGAAGACGGTGGTCGTGCATGTGCGAGAAAACATTGAAGATTTAACAGCGAGCTACATGCCTGGTTACATTTTCAAGATACCCGGAAATGAGGTATACTTCAGCAAGAACCTGAGGTGGGGCCCCGACAGCACTTGGGATGAACGCGCAGAACAATCGCGTGATACACGAGATTGGCGTGATGTGAATTTCAACAAAGCGGGTGCAGGAAGGTGGTATGTCGGGTATGCCCTGCCATGTTCTTATCCGATTCCGGATACATCGAAAGCGAATGCAGTCACTTTCTGGAGGTGGGAGGGAAGTGGCGATCTTCCTGGTGCCGGCACCTACGGGGGTACCTATGGCCGAATCGTTTGGTTGGATGCAATTTCACAAAGTTGGTCATATGTACCGCGAAATACTCGAAGATGTGTGGTCGCGCAGAGTCGAATCATGAGCCGTGCAGGACTCCCATACTACCAGGCGCACCCTGACTCATTCCTTGTTGACGTGCAGCACATGTTTGCGAAGACTATCGCTCACGAATTCGGCCATGCAGTGGGCATGTTTCACCCTGACACCACATCGGTGTCGGCAACGTTCAAGATTATGGACAGTGTTAGGTTCATTTCCACTGGACCCGACAGCGGCCGGTTCTATCGAGCGGATTCGTTATTTTCCACCCAAAGCTTAGAGGAGTTCTCGACTAAAGGAGAGCTGCCATGATTCGTACATTTACAATTCTCGCCCTGGTGTTCGTTTTCTCAGAACCACTTAAGCTGCCTGCTCAAACCGCTGAGCCCGTCGACTTCACAGGCATTGATGGCGCTCCCGGTCGCTGGCCCACGCCCGGAACGATATTCACGTGTTGCGCAGGCGCCTGGCCGAAAACGGGAGTGTTCAACACAGCAGACTCGGCCCCGCACGATCATCCGATATTCGGCTACCCCATGCGGGGCGCGCTCTTCGTTGGATTGAATGACACGTTTCAGGTTGCGATTTCGCTCAAGAATCGAACCGCGACCGACTATCCCGTCGCTCTGTATTCTCCGCAGAATTGGTTCGTTCCGCGCGTGTATCGTCCCGGAGTGCAGGCAAATGACGCCAGCCTGTGGCGTGATTCAACAGATCTCGAGTACCGGATGCGCGGGTGGTGGAAGTGGGGTGTGCATTGGTGGCGCAAGACTGGCGCTCCCAGCAAGATCCTGGCTAGTGCAGACGGAGAAATCGCCATTGCGATGGACATCTGGGGGCTTCCTGAAGGAGTTTGGTGCCTGTGCATGGACACCACCGCTTCAATCCCTGCAGACTTCATTGGCCTTCCGTTTGGTTACAATTACGAATACCGTGAGGCGCTGAATCTCGCAGACTCCACCAATGCATACGAGGGGTGTTTCTGGCGGATGGTGCGCGACAGCAATTATGCCGCAGCGCTTGATTGGACAAGCGAGATACTGAGCATCAATCCCAATTCTGTTCCCGGGTGGTGGTTGCGGGCGTATTACTACGCAATCTGCGCTACGGACACTCAGTTTGCCATTGAGGCCTACGACAAGGCACTTGTGGCCTTGAACGACGGACTGGATCCGGCCATGCCGGATTCCACCGAGCGCACCCTTTTTGAAGCCGAGTACGACTACGTTCTGTGGTGCAAACAGTATATGGAATTCTGCCGTTCATTGCTCGGACCGTAATCGTCGTTCTCCCGTTCACACATCAGATTCAATCGGCGGCCCTTTCGGACCGCCGCTTGCGTTTGTGTTAGTGGCTGGTTATCTTCTCCTGAAATGTCCCGCCGGACTATGACGGGCTGTCGGACACGTGGGTAAATGATGCTTACC
>CAZGVT010000118.1:7055-9209 GCA_964529255.1 uncultured Alphaproteobacteria bacterium
CGAAGGCACGCCGTCATCCAGATTCCGGGCGGGTAACGCGCTTCCACGGATACCAAGCGTTGCAAGCAACGCGCTACCTGCCGCCTCGGCGAAGCAAAGCTATCGCGTGTAGCCTGTCGTCCTGGACTTCGCGCAAGTCTTCGCAGTGCCATAGAAGCCCCCCCCTGCCTCCGTAAACGGAGGGTAGAAGCCGAGGAATCACTTAGCCCGGCTCGGCGGTGATGGCAGTAAACTAAAGCGCGGAACCCGATGGGTTCCGCGCTTCGTAGATGGTGGATCTGATCGCTTACTGTTGGCGCGCGAACAACACGTTGATCGGTCCCTGAGTACCTTCGAAGGTCAGGGTGAGATCGTTGTTGCTGTTGGCAAGCGCCCAGCGCAGCGTCTCTTGATAAGTCTCAGGCTGTCCGTCGATGGTCGTGATCTGGAAGCGGATGGAATCCGGCTGTACCTTTTGCCAAGTACCCAGCTCATCATCCGTGTTGTTGTTCAGATCTCTCCAGAAGCGGCGGGCAGAGTTGTCGGTGTTGATGAAGAAACGGATTTCCTGGAACCCGACCGATCCGGGATTTGAAGCCAACCACTGACCCGTCAGCGGATCCGGCGCCGGTGTATCGTCATCATCATCTTCCTTGCATCCGACAAACGCGACCATAGCAGTCAAGCCGACGAGCAGAAGCAGCCAATGCAACTTCTTGTTCATTATTCTCTCCTAAATACTTTTTGTTTGGTGCAGATTGTTTAGAGCTTGGCCAGCTCAGCCTTGGCCTTTGCCAATGCTTTGGTACCGGCATATTCCGGGTTGCCGACGAAAGCTTCAAGAGCGGACTTCAACTGACGCTTCATCTGAATCTTCATGACGTTGTCGAGCGCCGCTTGCGCCGCCGCTTCCTTCGCGCCCCCCGTATCACCCGGCTTGCCTGCTTGCGGAGGCTGTCCCGGCTTGGCGGGATCGCCCGGCTTGACGCCGCCGGCAGCCGCATTGGCGATGGAATCCATCTTCATCTTCGCCTGCATACCCCAGGGAGTATCCATGTACTTCATCATCACTTCCTGGTAGTTCCCGGCCATGAACAGCTGCTCAGCGAGCTTGTTTTTTGCTTCGCGCGCAGCGGGGCTGGTCGCATACTGAGTGAGCACATCCTGATACTTGCCTTCCGCGAGCAACTTCTCGGCAAGCTTGTCTTTGGCCTGCTGAACGACGGCCGCGAGCTCCGGATTGCTGCCAAACTTGGCAACAAGTTCTTCATATTGCCCCGCATTGAACATCTTCTGTGCCTGCTGCATCGGCGACGAGCAACCGATCCACACCAGGGCTACAAAGATCATCGTCGCGAGTACCCAAAATCGACGCATACGATTCCTCTCTTTTCCGTTATCTATGGGTTGTTGACTTGGTTTGACCGGGGTTGGGAAACACCAATAATGACCCGAGGGTCCCTTACAAAGTGCAAATTTAACCCAATCTTATGTGAAAATCAAGAGCTTTCTCACTATCCTGGTTCCATACCGAAAGTCCTGTGATTTGCCTTAGAGGTTATGGGGCCGTAACTTAAGTCTATATATTTGTTTATAGAGGATTTATTTGACCTGATAGTGCGTGGGACCTATGCTGCGATACAGAGGTGAAACTCGGCGGTAACCGGCGGGGGTTCCGGGC
The DNA here is from genome assembly GCA_964529255.1 of uncultured Alphaproteobacteria bacterium. GTDB lineage: Bacteria > Electryoneota > RPQS01 > RPQS01 > RPQS01 > CAZVXJ01. The sequence goes on from CAZGVT010000118.1 coordinate 8,716, forward strand.
GGCTCGGTCCGGAGGGTCAGGATTCGAACGGGCCGGGGTTAGAATCGCCACCAGATCCGCTTGAGCTTACCGTTGATGAGGTTCCGTTCGGGCTGAGTAAAGCTCTTCAGCAGCAGGTTCAGGGCGAGATAGACTCCGCCAAAGAGCAGGATGCTGACGATCAAACCGATCCACCCCGTGAACTTTTCACGCAAGGGATAAAACAGGGCGGCGGTCAAGAGTCCGTTCGCGAGCTGTTTGCCGATTCCGATGAGATCTGTTTTGACTTGCAGTCGCGAAACCATCCAATAGTACAGCAGCCCGTTTTGGGCGGTCATCGCGACTCCGGAAATCCAGACCATTGCGGTTACTCCGCCTGTCGGCACCAGCCACAACCCGGCGAGGATTTTCAGCACTCCGGTAATTTTCGAGTACAACAGATAATCGCTGCGTTCGGCATTTTGTATCACAAGCGACATCGGAGTACGCATCGCCAGCATCGGGAAGAAGATTGC
>CAZGVT010000119.1:0-9150 GCA_964529255.1 uncultured Alphaproteobacteria bacterium
TGCCCGCGCGTTACCCGGCCGGAATCTGGATGCAACCGTACTTTTGAGAATGACTGTAAGTGGTCGTGGGACGGCAGATTGCGAACCCTGGGCGCGCGAAACATGGACGAGCTGCTCAAAAGCCGCATTACTTGCAAAAAGCAAGAAAGGGACAACCGCGCGGCTATCCCTTCTTGACGTTTGTCGTCTGGTGTCTGTCGCTTACTTCATCAGCACCATCTTGTGCGTGGCGGAGAATCCATTTGCACTCAGACGGTAGTAGTAAATTCCGCTGGGCAGATTGTCACCGCTGAAGTTTACGGAGTAAGAGCCTGCGCCTACTTCGCCGTTTACAAGTGTGGCCACAACGCGACCGCTAAGATCATACACGGACAACGTCACGAAGCCCGCTTCGGGAATCGAATACGAAATGCTCGTGGCCGGGTTGAACGGATTCGGATAGTTCTGTTCGAGACGATACTCGCCGGCAAGTTCGGCAGCATCGCGCGGAGTCGCTTCCGTGGAAGAAAGTTCTGCACGCGCGCCATTCAGATCCACGGAGTACAGCGTGTAATGGTACGTTTGACCGTTGACGACATTGCGATCGGTCCATGAGTAGCGGTGACCGCTCGCGCTGTTGCCCAGACTCGGGATCTGCTCAATCACGCTGCCGTCGCGTTCGATGTCAAAGCGGGCGTTGTTGTCTTCGCTGCGGGTGTTCCAGTTGAGCAGGACCTCGCCGTCCCCGGCAATCGCATCGAACGAGCCGAGTTCAACGGGTAAAATCTGATCAATGGTCATGCAGAAGCATCCGGGATGAGCCGACGCATTGTCGGTCAGGCAAAGATCGAGGTACCAATGCCCGTCGCCATCCTGTCTGGTTCCCCATTGTACGTCGCCTGCGCCGGGTTCGCAAACCGCGTCGCAGTTCGTGATTTCGTAACTGCAACCGAATCCGAAGGACACGCCGTAAAGCAGCGGCACAGCATAACCGGTATTGAGCGGAATGGAGAGCGCTTGCGGGCAGACACAGAGCGAGACGCAATAGGAACCCGCTCCGGTGATTTCAGCGGGACCGTCGGTTAAGCAGCAATCCCAGTTATCCCATTGCACGGTGGGCAGATATTGTTCGGGGCCGCTGTCATCAATGATGAAACTGCGATTTCCAATGGCATTTTCCCATTGGCAGCCGTCGGGAGCGCCCAGGCGGTTGAACTTGTACTCGTGATAGGGGTTTGATCCCGCCGGAAAGCTCAGATTGCCGACATAAAGGCGATTTCCGGCGACCGTCATCTGATTTCCCGGATTGCAGGCACTCCATCCCTGAAAGTCACCGGCCACGAACATCGCTTGCGTAAGCTCTTCCGGGAGACAGCTCACGTCGATCGAAAAATGGACGATCACGTCACGCGAGGTGGCCGGTGTGATGTACAGCACCATGGGCGGCACATTGCCGCCGCCGCAATGATCGGCTGGATTGTAGTCCGAGGCGTCGCTTGCGTCATGCCAGACGATGTAATACTCTTCGGGATCGCCGGCCGTAGTGGAAGCAGCGGGAATCTGGAAAGTGTACTCATCATTGCTGCCCACGTCACCGAGATAGCTCATCGGAGCTGCGGTATATGAGCCCTCTGATGCGCGTTTGTAATAGATCGTCACAGACAGATCGGCACAGGCCCCGGGGCTGTCGGTGCAACCCCCTTTCCAGGCTTGCGTATAGATGTCAATATTCTGGTTATCGGCGTAGGACGCGCCGTTACATGGCCATTGGTAGTTGGCCCAGCCGATGGCGGCAAAAGAGGCACCCGTACAAAGTGCCAAAGCCGCGCACAAAACGATTGCAAGGCGGAATCGCATGAACTCTCCTTCTGGATTTCTAATCAAAACAGTGTGTTAGTGATTCGCTTGAGGGAATTCCCAAGTTAAAGGCAATTTCAGCTTGCAATAGAATTAGTATAGTTAGGAAGCGACAGGATGTCAAGCGAAAACGTTGCACGCTAGCCGGAAAGTAAGCGGTGGTGACCCGAGGGGGAGGGGTTGACAAAGGCGGAAAGGAGGGGTAAATTGGAAATCAGAATTCGAGTGAAGTCCAGTGCGGCCTACGAACCCGATCTCGCAAGGAAACTCAGGGGCTTGTCCATGAGATTAGATACATTTCGTCCAAACCTACCAATCGACGATCCAGATCAATTTGTCGGCAGAGAGAGTGCCTTGAAGTCTTTCTTTGAGGCAATTTCTCAGATTCAGGCCGGTCAGCCGCGGCACTTGGCGATCACTGGTGAACGGGGAGTGGGAAAGAGCTCTTTTCTGAATCAAATTCTTCGCATGGCCGAAGGCGACACTGTGCTCTTGGATCGGCTCGGGCTGAAGGCAGTCAAGGCGTTTGACTTCCGTACCGTGCCGATTCGTGTCGCGTCAAAGTATGACATTCCCGAACTTTGCAACGCGTTCGAGAGCAGACTGCGCAGCGCGGCAAGCCGATTCTTCGAGCGGGCAAAGGAGACGGTCAAGTTCGACCTGAAGATCATCACCATTGACTTTGCGGAATTCAAGGGCAAACCGACGGGCGCGGAAGACGCTTTTGTCCGGCTTATTGCCGACGCCCATGACAAGCTAAGAATCGGACAGGTTGCAGGACTCATCTTAGCCGTGGATGAGATAGACCGGATGGATGCGTCAGTCGGACTCGGCACTTTTTTCAAATTGGTGACGGAAGAACTCTCGCGAGCGGGGTATCCGAAAGTGTCCTTCATTGTCTGCGGCGTCACGGGCTCTGTACAGAAATTAGCCCAGGAACATCCGTCCGCATCGCGGACCTTTCGCGAGATACCGATTGACACAATGAGTGAGGGGGAAGTCCGCAGCATCCTTCACGGTGGTTTCGAGAGAGCAGGTTGCAAGTACGATGACAACATTGCCAAGACGGTGCTTTTCTATTCTCGGGGATTGGGATCGCGTGTCCATCTAATTGGATCTCATTGTCTGCAAGTGGACACGGACGACTGCGTGGATGAAAACGATGTGGTCGCGGCGCTGGATGTCATCCTCAGCGAGACGCTCAAGAATGACTTTGAGAGTCAATTCCGGGCGGCGGGGGGCGGCAGATACAGGGAGATTCTCAAGATCGCCGCCAATGAATCACGGGCGATTGTCCATGTCCAGACCATAGCCGAGAAGCTCGGGTTATCTCAAAATCAGTTCAGCACAAACATGGGTACGCTCTTAGAACGTGGAGTGCTCAATCTGGTGGAGAGCGGACGGTACGAGTTTGTTGATCCCCTGCTGCGGGAGTATGTCAGGCGATTGCCGGCCAACGGAGTGAACTGGTCTAACGAGAAGGATCTTTGATCCCCATGTCCCGACTCGACGATTTTAACACTTTCCGCTCCAAAATGAACGAGCGGATTCTTGCCGAAGAGCATCAGCCGATCAAGCGTTTTTTCAGCGTGGACGCGCTCACTTATCACACGGGCGCGCTCGATGAAAAGACGAAGGAGATGCTCGGCCTCGCAGCTTCGATGGTCCTGCGCTGCGACGACTGTATCAGCTATCATATTATCGAGTGTCACAAGCGCGGCGTCACGCGCGCGGAGATGTTCGATATTTTTTCCGTCGCACTGGTCGTCGGCGGCTCGATTGTGATCCCGCATTTGCGCAGAGCGGTGGCTTTCTTGGATGAAGTGGAGGGAAACGATGAGAGATGAAGGATGAGATCGCCATGGAATCTTGCGAGCTTGTTCGTTATTGGAGCAATCATGCTGGCCTGCGCACTTGGCCTTGCTCAGCAGGGCGGGGACGATTGCGCAAGCGCTCCGCTGATCCCGGAAATTCCGTATTGTGATTTCGGCACGACGAACGGCTACGCGGCGAACTACTTCAACTCCTGCAACGGCAGCGGTGCGGATGTCGTCTATCGCTATAGTTCGGCGAGTGAGGGCCAAGTTCGATTTTCCCTGTGCGGATCGAGTTTCGACTGCGTGCTCTCGCTCTGGCAGGGCTGTCCCGATGGCGGCGGAGTGGAAATCGTGTGCAACGACGATGCCTGCGGGTCCTATTCCTGTCTGTCGGCATTCCTTACCGCCAACGAAACCTACTATCTGATCATCAACGGCTACGACGGCAGCGCCGGAAGTTATCGGTTTCACGCCGTTCCGGCGACTTTCGGCTGTCCGGGCACACAGTGTGGCGATACCTACGACAGTTGCGAATTGGCGCAATTGGTCAGCGCGGGCTCCGAATTTCCAAATGTTTTTCCCGGCAGCACCATCGGAGCAACCGTTGACGCTCCGCCTGTAGCGCCCGATTGCTCACAGCCATTGGGAGCGGGAGTCTGGTTTCAATTCAGCGGCAGCGATTCGATCATCACGCTCTCGCTGACGGCGCTGACGACACCACACCAGTTATTCGGCTTTTGCGGAACCTGCGCGGACCTGACGTGCATTGATTCGCCGCCCTGTGAGATTTTTCAGACGCTGGATATTTGCACGCAACTCGGCGCCGTATACTATGTGTTGGTGGCGGCTTGCACGGCAACACCCGGCACATTTGACTTGAACCTGGCGTCTATCTCGCCTTGCACGGTTCCAGTCTGCACGGATACAGCCAATCCACCGACAGCTTTGACGATTGCGCAGAACTTTCCGGATGTGATCCTGCGCTGGCAGCCACCCGAGGGTCCTGTTCCGGATCACTATCTGGTTTACCGCGCAGGAGATCTGTCCACGCTCACGGATCCGGTTAACCAGATTGGTACGACACCCGGCCTGTCTTTCACAGACCCGGATATCCTGCAGACTGCTCAGGCCCGATTGTACTATGCGGTTACCGCCGTGACTCCCTGAAGGAACCCAGCGATAGCTCTGAGGCAATAACGAATTACGCGCGAAAGTCAGCGATTCGCTGCAACTGCACATTGAAATCCGGCTCGAATATGATTATCTTAGGGAAATGACCTATCATTTGAATCGGAGTAAATATGTACTATTTTAGATTCATTCTTCTATTCGCGGCGCTGGCCGCGTTTTATGTTTTCGCAAGCGCAGCAGAAACTATAGAGACCCGGATTCGGACCTTGGAAGCGGAGCTGAGTGCCGCGGCAATGAGTGAGGATTATGCGCGCATGGCGGAGATCAAGACGGCGTTGGAACCGCTCTACGATGCGTCACAAGCATCGCGCAACGACGAGCGGCGTCGCAATCCGCTCGATCAGGGCGGGGACAACTGCTTCAGCGCGGTAACGATTCCGTCGATTCCGTTCTGCGATATCGGAACGACTCTCGGCTACACGGGCGACTACGCGGGTGATTGCGCGGCAAGTGGGGCGCCGGATGTGGTCTACCGTTATGTCACCGCCGCGGACGAGCGTGTCACGTTTTCGCTTTGCGGATCGACTTACGATGCGCTGCTTCATATCTGGCAGGGCTGCCCGACAAGTGGCGGCATACAGGTCGCGTGCGTTGACGATTTCTGTGGTCTTCAGCCTTGCATCACGCTTATGCTCGAAGGGGACTACGAGTATTTCATCGTTGTGGATGGCTACAGCGCGAATGCCGGCGCTTACATTTTCAACGCGGTGCCGGAGAACATCGGCTGCATTGCCACAACTTGCGGCTGGGCGAATGACGATTGCGAGGAAGCGACGATGCTGACGACAACCGCACAGATTACCGGCAGCACCATCGGTGCGACGCTGGATTTCCCGCCGGGCGGATCAAACTGCGGTGTTCCGGACGGGCCGGGAGTTTGGTACAAGTTCGCGGGGCAGGATTCGAATGTCGTGATTGAATTGTCGGGCGCGACGGTTCCGCATCAGATGTTCCTATACTGTGGCTGCTGCACAGATCTCTTCTGCCTGCTTCAGACGGATTGTTCCATCCCCTCCGGCTACGGCGTTGGACTTGAAGCGGGTGTCACCTATTGGCTGCTTGTGGCCGGTTGCGATGGCGAGCAGGGAACATTTGATTTGCACATTGAATACGATTCGCCCAGTGTGAACGGCGGCTGTGGCATCGCCATGGATCATGACTTCACCGCTCCCGGGGAAGTGAGCGGCTCGACTTGCGGTCAATGCAACTGGTGCGGGCTGCGTCCCAGCGAGGATGCGCTGGCAAGGGTCCACCTTCCGTATGACGGGAATTGGGTGTTCTCGCTCTGCAGTTCGAGTTTCGACACGTATCTCTTTCTCGGAGCGGAAACCTGCGGCGGAATTATTTACGCGCGCGATGATACCTGCGGTTTGCAGTCCACGACGCCGTGCATGAGTCTTGACGCGGGTACATACTTTGTGATGATTGAAGCCTGGTCGTCGTTGCAATGCGGGGAGTATGTGTTGCGGGTGAATCCCTGCCCGTTGCCGCAGCCGTTGGAACTCGTGATTCAGCCGCAATACCCGAACATCCTACTCTCGTGGACTCCTCCCAACGGAGCCGCTCCGGCGAACTATTTTGTCTACCGCGCAACAGAGGCCGACTTGATTCCCCATCCTGCGAACCTGATTGGCACGACCTCTGCAACGAATTACATTGATCCGAACGTGCTCGTAAATCCGAACGAGAAGTATCACTACATTGTTACGGCTAACGCGCCGTAATTTTCCACTCTCCCCCACTTCGTGGGGGGACAATCGGGGGAAAGACTAAAACTTAGAGGTCCTCATGGAAGACTCCCTGCGCAGGGACGCCATCTCGCAATTCTATCTGAAGTACGGTTTCGCTACGCGCTGTTTGCATGCGGGCGAAAAGATCGGCCAACCGAAATCCAAGTCGCATACCAATGCGATCTTTCAAACTTCGACATTCACCTTTGACGATGCGGAAGAGGGCGCGCAGCTGTTCGCCCATCAGAAAGAGGGCTTCGTCTACACCCGTCTCGGCAATCCGACGGTGATGGTGGCCGAGGCGAAATTGAATGCGCTCGAAGGGCGTGACCTGAAACTGAAGGACCCCGAGCACACGCGCATCTCTTCGCTGCTCTACGCGTCGGGCATGGCGGCGACTTCGTCGCTCGCGTTTGCGCTGCTGCATCCTGGAGACACGCTGATTCGCGGCGAGGTGCTGTACGGTTCGACAGATCACTTCTTTACCGACATGCTGCCCAAGTTCAATGTGAAGACGGTGATCGTCAAGTCGCAGGACCTCGACGCGCTCCGCAAGGCGATCAAGGCAAATCCGAAGGCGAAGATGCTGTTTTTCGAGACGCCGGATAATCCATTGTTGGAGTTGACGGACATCGAAGAGGCCTGCCGGGTTGTCAAGGAGGTCAATCCCGAGATTCTGGTGTGCGTGGACAATACGTTCGCCACGCCGTATCTGCAAACGCCGCTCAACTTGGGCGCGGATATCGTCATGCACTCCACAACGAAGTATCTTTCCGGGCACGGCACGCTCGTCGGCGGCGCGCTGGTCACGAAACACGAGTCCGTGAAAGATGCGCTTTACAAAACGATGAAGGACACCGGGCCGTGTCCATCGCCGTTCGATTGCTGGTTATTGAATCAGGGGATCAAAACACTGCCCATTCGCATGGATCGGATTTGCTCGAATGCCGTGGCCGTTGCCGAAATGCTTGCGCAGCATCCGGCCGTATCGAAAGTCTATTTCCCCGGATTCAAAACCAATCCGCAGTATGCGCTCGCGAAAAAGCAGATGACGAAGTTCGGCGGGATGGTCTCGTTTGATGTGAAGGGCGGCTATGAGGCGGCGAAAAAAGTGATGGATCACGTGCACGTTTTCTCGCTTGCGGTTTCGCTTGGCTGCGTGGACTCGCTGATTCAGCATCCCGCTTCGATGACGCACTCGGCGATGACTCCCGAAGCCCGCGCGCACGCCGGCATCACCGACGGCCTGATTCGTCTTTCCGTCGGCATCGAAAACGAGGAAGACCTGATCCACGATCTCCAGCACGCGCTCGGCGCGGTGGAACAGAAGCAGCCTCGCGGGGCTCTGCTTGCTGCACATTGAGGCCTTTTTCTTGCTCTTCCCCAGATCCTGTGGGGGACCAAGGGGGGCGGCATCATCGCGCCCTTAGCCACTTGACTTTGCGTTGACGTTGTTCGTATATTGCGTTAACGAATAATAACGAGGTCGTTGACATGAAAGCCGTTGTGTCACTGATGTTTGTTGCTCTAATGACCCCCTTCGCTTCTGCACAGGGTCCGGATACGCTGTGGACGAGGATGTACGGGACGCCCAGTTTTGAATTCATGTCGGCGATCGAGAGTTGGGACTCCGGGGTACTATTGATCGCGCGCCAATACGAAGTTAACGGAGGCCCCGACCGCATCCAGCTACTTAGATTAAATGGAAACGGCGATACCCTCTGGATGAGTAACTACAGCGCACCATATAGAGATCTTGCGTCGGATGCTGTCATGACTTCGGATGGTGGATGGCTCATTGCCGGAGCTTTCGAAACGTGGTGGGGCAGCTATTTTGACATTTCTCTGACAAAAGTTGATTCCCTTGGAGCCTTCCAATGGAGACGTGCATTCACATTTCCAGACAGCACACCCTACCTCGATTATGCAATCGCTATAACCGCGGATGGGCATGATGGCTACTTTGTCACAAGCCAGAGGTCTATGGCTGACCGCGAAAGTGTGCATGTGATGAGTGTCACTTCAGCAGGCGACACAATTTGGACAAGAACCGTAGAATCTCTTTCCTATGATTGGGTCGCCTCGGCAACAACGGACTCTGACGGAAACTTAATAGTTGTGGGTCGTACGACACGTGAAGACTTTGGCGGGGACGGACTTGTGATCAAACTGAATGCGCTCGGTGAAGTCATATGGGAACGGGTGTTTGGTGATTCGATGACCCAGAATCTCACAGATGTAGCAATAGCTCCAAACGGCGACTACTTCATGGCAGGAACATACATAGGTGACATCTGGATCTTGAAATGTGACTCATCAGGGCTGCAGTTGTCCTCCAGGATTTACACGATGCCCGGCAACGAAACTTCATCTGAACTATTCTTGATGTCCGACGGGGGCATGACTATCAGTGGTATCAAGGATGGTGACTTTCTTCTGATGCGTACGGACTCCATAGGAGACACGATCTGGACCGCTGTGTATGGTGGGGCGCAACAGGAGCGATTGGCTGGTTGCTTGGCACTGCCTGATCGTACTTTTCTCTTGGCTGGAAGCACCGCCTCTTTCGGTGATCC
>CAZGVT010000120.1:0-2352 GCA_964529255.1 uncultured Alphaproteobacteria bacterium
ACCTGAACCAGCGTTCACTGTGCAACAAGTGCCACAACAAGGATGTTGGCGACGAGATGCCGTTCTAAGGTATACCTGAAAGCACATCCCCTCCAGCAGGGTCACCTGCGAACGCAACTCCCCGATAGGGTCCTCCGGACTCTTCGGTCTCGGGTCGAAGTTCTTTGAACAAGAAACTCCGCGGCCGCTCGACAAGTACCTCCTGATGTGTTCGTGTTCGAGGGGCCGCGGCCTCCCGTCTGTTACAGCTTCGGCGTCTTCCACCGCCACTGTGCATTGCCCACCAGGGCAGCGCATCGGTCTCGCAAAGATGAGATTTCTGCGGATGCGAGCCTGGATTCGTAGCGGAAGCGGGCGCCGGGCTGATTTCGATACTCTGTTCTTTCTTACGGCGAAATTTTATCCTCTTGGCAACCGCTGGTCTCCGGCGGTGCTTTCCGGCAATTTGAGCGAAGGACCGGACAAGCCCACATTCATGTGGGGGGAAACGGTCCTTCTATTTTGTCCGCGAATGCGACAAATAATGTAAATTCTGTAGCCAGTATAATTGATTCTACTTGATTGCGTCGATGAACAGCCTTAGATTACCAACGACGAGTCTCTTCCCCCGGCTCCGGTGCACCGGGCACTGGTCTGCGGCGAGCATTCTCCCGCTTGTGATCCTGAGCGGCCTGAGTGTCTCTGTCGCCTTCGGCGAGTGGGGCGGGACCGCAACCGGCACAGCGGGCAGTAGCCGCTCGGACTCGCTCCAGTCAAGTTCGGTCGACCAGCAATACACGCTCTTCACTTCCTCTACCGCGGTAAAGCGGTGGAGCTACCTGCTCAGTTGCCGCTATCGCCACTTGCAAACTCAGGTCGAAAATGAACCGGTGATGTGGCAATCGGAACTTCAGCCTTCGGCTTCCCTGCGACTGGCGGCTCAGCGGTACAATTTGCGCGGCGAGTATTCGCACCGAGCCAACCGGGACAAGCAGGAAACAAATGAATTGACCGGGCAATCGGCCTCCGGCTTCGCACAATTCAATCCGGCGACCAAGCTAAGAGTGCGCGGCAGTCTAAGCTGGTCGAAGAACGTGAACGATCTTGAGCTGCTGGGCTACGACACGCGCGCGACGTCGTTGGGCGCGGGGTCCGCGTACACTGCGCGTTGGCTGTCCCTGGCTTACGACTATTCGGATCTTACGACACGCAACAAACGTATCGGACTCGACAGAGTCTCCCGCAGTCACACGGGGAAAGTCGAAAACACGCTTTCCGCCTGGTCGGGTTTGACGCAGTTGCAGACGAGCGCGCAATTGACGGAACGCCTGGAACGCGAATCGGGCAATTCGGGCGAGGCCTTGATTCTGTTGCCCGCCACTTCAGGGCTCTATGCCGATGACATCTCGCCTGAGTTCGGTGAACTTGAACCTGCTGCGGGGTTAATCGACGGACAGCTCGCGATTCCCGCGGACGATCGGTTTGATCTCTCCGGTTCGACTTTTCACAACTTCGGGCTCTATTTCGGCGCGAACATCCGGATTGACCATTTGCATCTCTACACGGACACGCTTGCGAATCCCGGTCTTGCCTGGTCAGTCTGGACCAGCACGGACAATCAGACCTGGACTCGCCAACCCAGCAGCCCGACCGTCACGTTTTCTCCGGTTTTCAGCCGTTATGAAATCGCACTTGAACCGGTACTTGCCTCGTATATCAAGCTCGTTCTCACGCCCATTCCCGCCACCGCTCCGGTGCGCGTGACCGAATTAAGAGCGCTCTATACGCGCACGGAGGGTACAGCAGATGCCAGGGCGACCAACCGCCGCCTCAATACTCACTTTCGTCTGAGTCCTGCCAAGTGGCTGAATTTTGGTGTCGGTGGAGACTTGACCAGAATTGACGCCGCACAAACTGCTCTTGCCAGAGAAGAAGACGGTCTGCGCTCGGATATTCGTTTTATCCCCGCAGACGTGCTGCAGTCGAGTTTCCGGTACTCCCGGACGAAGATACTCTATCCCGAGTCCACGCGTGAATCCGCCACGACAGAGTTTTTCAGCAGCTCGTTCAAGTCCGTCTGGTCACCGGCGCTGACTACAATCGTGACACTGGATCGTTCCAACGAATTTCGCGACGGGCGGATCAAACGGCGGAACGATGCGGCGCGGGTGGAAGTACAATCAATTGTTTTCCCCGCCCTCCGCAGCGGAACCCTGACGGGCTATACGGAAGACCACCGCTTCGACGCTTCCACGATCTTCTACACGCGCTTCGTCTCGCACTACTTCGACGGCCGACCCACGCCGTACACAGATCTGCGCACTGATCTGCGCTACGAATGGCTCTCGGCAGAGTTCGCGAGCGTTCCCGACT
>CAZGVT010000120.1:2362-9034 GCA_964529255.1 uncultured Alphaproteobacteria bacterium
GACTACCGCCGGATGCTCTCGGCGCGCCTTACTCTTCAATTGACATCAACCGTGACCATGACCGCGATCGAAGCCGAACAGCGTGAGCCGGGCCGGGTGGATCGCAACACGGACGTGATTTCAAGCTGGACTCCCACGCGCAAATGGACAGTGAGCGCCGGCATCAATCGTCAATCGGGTAACATACAAGATCGTCTGACACAGTGGTCGCTGCAATCGTTTTTCCGCTGGACCGTCCGAACCGACATTTCTCTTGCGTACTCATTTACCGATCAGGCAAGCCAGAGTGATATCGAATCTGCCCGCATCGGCTTTAACACAAGGTTTTAATTCGCGAAAGTGAGAGGTTCAATTAATATGAAACCCCTCATGCGAGCCCTGGCTGTCTGCGGACTCGTGCTGCTGTCCGGCTGCGCCTCCAACCGGCCGACGGTATTTCTGCATCCGGAATACGACTTTTCGGGAGTCGAGCGGATCGCCGTCGTTCCCTTTGAGAATCTGTCGTCCGAGCAAGGTGCCGGCGGCTACATTACGCGTGTGTTCATTAGTGAACTGCTTGCTTCCGGAGCGTTCGACATCGTGGAGTCCGGTGAAGTTGCGCGTGTGCTCGCCACTCTGGGACAGGTGCGGACCGCCGAGCTTGACCTGATGGGTATGAAGAAAATGGGCGAGGAGCTGAAAGTCCAGTCGGTTATCTTCGGTTCCATCGGCGAATCCGGTCAATCACGCGGAACCTCGGGCAGCAGTCACACGGTGAGCTTAACTGCGCGGATGGTCGATTGCGAAACCGGAACCACAGTTTGGAATTCCAGTCTCACCACCGGTGGGCCGGGCGCGTTGTCGCGCATGATGGGCATCGGAGAAGTCTCGCGGGGTGAGGCCGTGCGCACGGCGGTCAAAAGACTTGTCAAGTCTTTAGTAAAATGAGATCGCGATTTTCAGCTTGGAGCTTGAGTGCGCTGTTGCTCGCCACGGTGGCCTGTTCGGCACAACCGCAGGTGGATATTCCCACGGCGCTGGTGAAGTCATCGCGAGTCATCGTGCTGCCGTTCGCCAACTACACTGAAGTGCCGGATCTCCGCCGCCCGCTCCTGCGATCCCTTCGCGAGCGGCTGACTCAAGCGAGTATCGAGGTTGTGGACTCGGGCGATGTCGCAGCGGTACTACGGGCTGAGCGAATCCGGAATACACTGGAATTGAGCGTTGCCGAATTGCAGACGCTCTCTTCTCAACTTGATGCGGCCTATGTCATGACCGGGGCCGTTCACCGGCTGGTGATGACGGACGAGTTCGCAGAGTTTTCTCTGGCCGCCTATCTGATCTACATTCCCGAGGCGCGCGTGGATTGGTGCGGGACCGCCGTCGTTTCCGGCGGCGGCGCTGAGACGATCTTCACGCGTGCCGTGATTTCCGATACCGGGCGGGTTATCGAGAAAGCCGTGAAGAAGCTGTTCAGTGATTTCGAGTTCGGGCAAAATGAACAGCGAGTGCAGGTAACGGCCATCGCTACATCCGCCGGCGGAAATGGTGGCAACATCCCGTGTCATCGCGTCGCCCTCGTGCCGCTCTCGAATGAAACGTCCACTCCGAATGCGGGCGAGTTTCTTACGGATCATCTCGCCGTGGCGCTGTACCGGCGCGGTTTCAGTGTCGTGTTGCCGGGCCGCATTCGCGAGTCCATGATCGAGGCCGGCGATCTGACGCGTGGAGAAACTTCGCGGGAGGTGATCGCAAGTCTTGCCGCCACCTGCGGAGCGGACCTGATACTCACCGGATCGGTCAGCGATTTGACCTCCGCCGGTGAGTCGCGCTTCGGTGACATTCCATCATTGGCGATGGAGTTGCGGCTCATTCAATCGTCCGACGGACAAATTATCTGGGCGCGGCATCTCGATCGCGGCGGAGAGTCCTCGGCCGCCTTATTTGGAACCGGTATCACCACCGCCACCGGCGGCTTGGCCGCTGAGGCCGCTCGGGCTGCGGTCAAGAAGATTCCCGTTGTGCGCAAGCGAGTCAGCCCATCCTGAGAGAGAAAGGCAAATGTACGTGAGAGTATTCCGACACATCATCGCGTTGCAAGGGGTCGCGTTTGCCCTGCTTGCGATGACATCGTCCTTGTCCGCGAGTGATGACGTGCTGGCGATCGTAAACGGCGACACGATTACGGCCAATTCGCTTGCGGCAAACCTCTCGCAAATGCACTCGTCTCAGACCGGCACGCAGCATCGGGGTGAATTCAGCGTCGAGCGGCTACTGCAGAAAATTGTTAACAACACGTTGTTGAGGCAGGAAGCGATTGCCATCGGTCTTGACGAGGACGAGCATTTTCAATCCAAAGTCCGCGACTACCGTGAATCGATAGCCTTCAAGGCACTGGTAAACGACTTGTCACCGCAGGAAGTGACTGTCAGTAACAGTGACCTGCGTGAAGGATTTGAGCGGCTCTATCGCGGTTACAGGTTAAGACTGATCTGCGTTGGCGATTCCGGGCTCTGCGCCATACTCTCGGACAGCATTGTCGCGGGGACTTCGATGGCCGACCTCGCCATGCGGCATTCCATTGACAAGTACCAATCTTCGGGCGGCTATGCGGGAGTGTACACGCCCGATGAACTGCCGGTGGACTTGCAACGGCGACTTTCCGAAGCATCCGTAAACGATCTCATCGGCCCGATATTTCTGTGGCGCGTTTGGACGCTTGTTCGTGTCGAAGAGATCATTCCCGCGGATTGGGCAGGGTTCGACGGCGCGACGGAGAAACTCAAGGAGCTGCTCACCGCCGAAAAGCATGACCGGCTGCGCCGCGACTATCTTGACTCGCTGCACACTGTGTTCTATGTGAGCATTGACTCTTCCGCCGTTGACTCGGTGCTTATCGACATGCTGCAGGGCAGAGAGAGCACGACCCGTCCGATTGTGCTGGTCGGAGAAAGTCGCATGATTACGGCGGCGGAATTTCGCAACAAGTATATCCACCGCGTGGCCGGCAAGCGGGATCGCGAAGCAAGGGCGGTGCTTTACGAAGTCTTGCGCGATCAGATTGACATGATGCTGCTCAAGGAGTCCGCTGCGCGATCCGATTTCATGAATCAACCGCGATTCAATGCAGCCGTTGAGTTGTATTCAGACTCACTGCTCGTCAATGCGTATCTGACTGAAGTTGTGGCGCCATCGGCCAAAGTCAGCGAGGCCGAGATCGAGGATTATTACGGCGAGCACAAGCAGAATTTCCGGTTGCCCGGTCGCGTTAAGATTGCAACTTTTTCCCGCGACTCCCTCGCCGACGCGAAGGCCGCCTACGAGCGGATAATGGCCGGTGCCGATTTCGAGTGGGTGGCGAAGCAGATCACCGGGGGATCAACCGGCAGCATCACTCAGGACTGGATGAGCGTCGAGGCCTTTGCACCCGAACTGCGTCCGAAGCTGGAGTCCGCTCCGCTCGGATCGGTGTTTCCACCGGTGAGCGGAGAGGCGGGATTCACGGTGTTCAAGCTCGTGGATCGTGAAGCAGGCAAGCCCATACCGTTCGAAGACGCGCGCGATAGAATCGTAAACGTGCTCGCTCAACGCAAGCAGATTGAGGTCATCGACAAGATTCTTAAAGAGCTTCGTGCCGATGCGGATATCGTGATCATGGACCAGGCGATTGAGCGGATTACGATCTCCGGTCCAACTGAAGAAGAATGAAACTAACCGGCCGGAACACCAACCTCCGGAAGGTCAGCATGAAAGACCGTTATCCCCAACAAACTGCGCTGCTGATTTTTTATGCGCTGATTCTCTCTCTTATGGTGGGAGTCGGATCGCTCGCGGATGCTCAGGTGAAACGCGGGTCGCGGTTCACGAAGCAGGGTCAGTGTCTGGATTGTCACAAGGCGGCAGACTACAAAGGCAAGTTCGCCCACAAGCCCGCGGAAAAGGGCGAGTGTCTGGAGTGCCACAAACCGCACGGCAAGGTCGGTGCGCTGCGGCTCAAAGAATCCGGCGCGGCACTCTGCGCGCAATGCCACAAACCGGAAGAACTGGGACTCTCGCGCGGCCACGTGCACGATCCCGCCCGCAAAGGCAATTGCACGGACTGTCACGATCCGCACAAAGGCGTCGCCAAAGGGCTGCTCAAAAAGGAACCTTCGCAGCTCTGCCTGGACTGTCACACTGCCGCCGACTTTCAGGCCGCGCATCAGCACAAGCCGCTCGACAAGGGTTGCAATTCCTGTCACGAGAATCACGGCAGCAATCATACCGGCCTGCTGACGATGGAGCCGGCGGCGCTGTGCGCCTCCTGTCACAAGACCGATGACAAGAGATTTCAGGAGCGACATGCCGGATATCCTGTCGCATCTTCGGATTGTCAGGCCTGCCACGTCCCGCACTCCTCGGAACGGAAAGGCTTGCTCCCCGCGACCGTGCACGCGCCGCTCGAAGGTCCCTCGTGCGCGGATTGCCATGATTCACCGTCGTCGAATACTCCGTTTGCACTGAGTCAACCCGAACGCGATCTGTGCTTGACTTGTCATGATCCGCTGGAGACGGCGGGAGACAAGACGCATGATCCGGTTCAGTCCGGCGAATGTTCGGTCTGTCACGCGCCTCATGCCTCGCGTGAACCCGCGCTGCTGAAAGACCGTGACGCGATGGTGTGCGGAGAATGTCACAGCGATGTGACCGGGCTTGCAGCGCTGCCCTTCGGGCACAAGGCGGCGAAGGACGGTTGCGTTTCCTGCCACGCGGGACATGGCAACCAAGATCAGAAATTGTTGAAGGCAAAAGGGAATGATGCCTGTCTAAGCTGTCACGAGACGATTCGCACGGCACTTCAAGGAGAATTCGTGCATGCCGCGGCAGAGAGTGATCCCTGCTGGAGTTGTCACGAGCCGCACGGTTCACAGTCCGAAGGGCTGCTCAAGAAGTCGCAGGACCGGCTCTGCACCGAATGTCACGACGGCATCGCAAAGGATTTTCTCCGCACCTCCGTGCATAGTCCCGTGCTGAAAGGGCAGTGCAACAAATGTCACGATCCGCATGCCGGTGCGAACGCAACGTTGCTGCGGAAAACTGCCGACGGATTGTGCGCGGATTGTCACAGTTCGATGATGAACGCCGAAGAGGGGAGTACGGTCCACGCGCCTTTTGCGGACGGCTCCTGCACAACCTGCCACACCGCTCACGCGTCCGATCAGGAGCACTTGCTGATCAAAGCCACGGCAGGAATGTGCGCCGAGTGCCACAGCGATATTACGGATGCGCTCAAGCACGACGCCGTAGTGCATTCGCCGGTCGCGGAAGGCAAATGCACGGCTTGCCACAGTCCGCACCAGAGTAAGAACAACCTGTTGTTGTTGGCTAATAGCGGAGAGTTGTGCGTATCCTGTCATACGGACGTCGATCAGGCGCGCAATGCCGCACATGGACACGCTCCGGCTAAATCCGGAGAGTGCCTCGATTGCCACCGCGCGCATTCCAGCGCACACAAAGGCCTGCTGAATGAACCGGTTCCGGCCGCGTGCATCACGTGTCACAGTACGGATGGTGAGGATTTTCTCAAGGCGCATCTCGGGTCTACCGGTGCGGCGATTAACTGCTCGATGTGCCACGATGCGCACGGTTCAACGGAGAAGGGATTGCTGCTGAAACTCAAGCATGCTCCATTTGAATCCGGAGATTGCGCGGCTTGCCACGTACCGACGGAAGGAGGCAAGTGATGAATCGATTCTTTGCCGCTGCCGTACTGGCTTTGGTATTTATCTGCGGGATCACGCTCAGCTCCGGCACCGGCCTGCCTCCGGTCGATCAACGAAAGGTCTGTCTGGAGTGTCATGACGAGATTCAGACCTCGATGTCTCAGAAGCACGTACACGCCCCGCTGGCGAATGCCAAATGCAGCAATTGTCACGCGCCACATGCGTCGCGACACTCGCAACTGCTCAACGATACCGAGCAGCAGCTCTGTGTAAGTTGTCATCTGGATGCGGGCGCCTGGTCAAAACAGAAGTTTGTGCACAAGCCGGTTGAAGACGGAAGCTGCACGAAGTGTCATGACGCGCACGGTTCCGATCATGCAAACCTGCTGAAGGCAACGAGCACGGAGTTGTGCGCGCGCTGCCACGCACAGGTGCGCGACTGGACCTCCAAACCCGCCGTGCATGATCCGGTGAAAAAAGGGCAGTGTGCGCGCTGCCATGATCCGCATGCATCGGGCGAGGAGAATTTGCTCACAGCGGGACTCAGCGAACTCTGCCTATCCTGTCACAGCGTGACGGCGGAGTTTACGGCCAAGCATAAGGGGATGAATCCACGGAATACGCGCTGCACGGCCTGCCATGATCCGCACGCAGCCGAGACGGCTTCTCTGGTGATGTCGAGGCAGCACGTTCCGTTTGCGGAGAACGACTGTCAAGCCTGTCACGCTGCAGCGCAGACCACCGGCGGTTTCCCGCTGAAGGGTGCGATCACGAGCGTGTGCCGGGATTGCCATGCCGACGAAGCGACGCAGGTGCAAACGTACACCGCACATGGCTCATCGGACGATAATTCCTGCAATCTTTGCCATAACCCGCATGCCGCCGACCATCCTTCGCTGCTGGCTGCGTCGCAACGACAGCTTTGTTCAAAGTGCCACGATCCGCGAAAAGGCGTAGCGGTCGAAGGATCCGATCCGCACTCGCGGTTCAA
>CAZGVT010000121.1:0-8972 GCA_964529255.1 uncultured Alphaproteobacteria bacterium
ACTCCATCTTGAGCTCGCTAACGGAGTCTTCCGCCTATGACTGACGAAGGGATTGGACAATCAATTTAACCGGACCGCGTGCCAGGATTTTTCTGCACACAGCCATGCCGACAAGGCCCCAGCCCCCCAGGACAAGGACTCTACTACCGCGAAGCATCATGTTTGATCTTCTCCTGCCGCGGAACTCAAGTTCAGGATTGTGTGACCATTGTGATGGCCATTGGTCGGAGACGCGTCGTCCGCGGCGGTTGTCGACTCATCGAGAGAAGACGAGTGTTGCTCGCGCGGCTCCTGCAACTGTCCCCACTCGCGGGTTAACTCCGAATCACGAGGTAGGTCTGCGAGAGAGGACAATCCAAAGTGCTTCAGAAATTCCGGTGTGGTCTCGTATAGCAACGGTTTGCCAACCACCTGTGCTCGGCCTTTGACGGCAACCAAACGCCGGTCCAGCAAGGTTCGCAATACTCCGCCTGAATCCACCCCGCGAATCTCGTCGATGTCTGTTTTCGTAGCCGGACCACGGTAGGCGACAACGGCCAGCGTCTCCAATGCTGCACGGGAAACGCGCGATCGCGACCGCTCAACCGATAATCGCCGCAATACGCCGGAGTAGTCGCGGCGCGTAAAAAACTGATAGCCACCGGCGACGGGCAAAATTTCAAACGCACGGCCCGTCCGGGCATAATCCAAATTCAACAGCTCGACCATTTCCGCCAATCGCGACTTTTGCTTCTGCCCCATCACCGCTCCGAACTGTGCTTCGGTCAATGGTTCAGTCGAAGCGAACAGCAAAGCCTCTGTGGCAGATTTGAAAAACTCATGGTCATCATGCAGCGCGGCTTCAATCTGTGCCGCCTGCTCTATGGTCTCGTCCGCATCGTTGGGTTCGCTGTTTACCGCGTCGTCAAGCGGCAGATCCGGAGTTAGCTGCGCATCCGCTTTCTTAGCCTTTCGAGCCATGCCTAAGCAGCCTCTCTTTCCGGCGGCGCCGGCGGGCCGATGTAAACTTCGGCAAAAGGCTCGTTCTGCTCCACGTGAATCTGTTGTCGTTTCGCCAGTTCAAGAATGGCAAGGACCGTCACCACCCAAAGCATACGTTCGAATTCACTCGACAGCTTGGTCAGCAATCCGAATCTCCCGGACTGAGTCAGGTGTTCAAGTATCCAGCGAATCCTCTCTTCAAGACTGAATCGATGTAAGCGGACCTGATGGAATACTCGCGATTCCCGGCGCGCAAGGATGTCTTCGATAGCTCGTGACAGATCATAAATGGTCATCGGAACCAGACACTCATCCGGTGACGGAGTCGCCGCGGCCGGAACCGGACCGTACCCGACCTCCCATCTTTCGAGCATCTCGCTTTCCATGTGACCGAACGACTGCGACGCTTCCTTGACCTTTTGGTAAAGCAGAAGTCTCTGAGCGAGTTCACGCCGTGGATCCTCTACTTCCTCGTCCTCGGCAAGCGCCGGACGGGGAAGCATCATCTTGGCCTTAATCGACAGCAGCGTCGCCGCCATCAACAGGAACTCACCTGCGTCATCAAGATTCTCGACTCCAATCGAATCAATCACGGCAAGATACGTCTCAGTGATCTCCGCAATCGGGAGGTTCAAGATGTCATATTCCTGCCTGCTGACAAGAAACAGCAGCAAGTCAAGCGGACCCTCAAAGTGCGGGAGGCTTACCTGATGTACGCTCATCCAAACCCCATTGCCGCATGTACTTCGTCCATTGTGGCGCTTGCAACCGCACGCGCGCGGCGATTGCCGTCTTCGAGTACGTCCAACACATACTGAGGATTCGTCTCAAGTTCGTTTCGCTTCTCCCGGAAGTCGGCGAACCAGTTTGCGACGCGATCGGCACATCGCTGCTTGCATTCTACGCATCCGAGCGCGCCGCTTTCGCAACCCGAGCGAATTTCACCTTCGTTTTCGGCGTTGAATTTCTTGTGGTAGGTGAAAACCAGACAAACATCCGGCCTGCCCGGGTCGCCCTTGCGTACCTTCTGCGGATCAGTGACCGCCTTGCGCATCTTCATGCGAATCTCCTCCGGCGGATCCGACATCAGAATCGAATTGCCCAATGATTTTGACATCTTGTTCCCGTCGAGTCCCGGCAGACGGGGAAACTGCGTTACCTTGGGCTCAGGCTCCGGAAAAATCGGATGATCGGGCGAGTACAGGTTGTTGAAACGGCGGGCAATTTCCCTCGTCACCTCGACATGCGGCAACTGGTCTTCGCCTACCGGAACGACCTCACCCTTGTAAATCAAAATATCGGCCGATTGCAGCACCGGATAGCCGAGATGACCGAGTGATAGTTGATCTCCGAGGTCAAGGTCTCTTACTTGCTCCTTCAGAGTTGGATTTCGCTCCAGTCGAGCCTTTGTAATCAGCATGCTGAAAAGCAGATGCAATTCCGAATGCTGCTTGATTTGCGATTGCACAAAGACAGGACTATGCTTGTGATCGATTCCGGCTGCCAACCAGTCTTTGACCATCTCGACCGTATTCGGAGCAAAATCTCTTGTGTGCTCAGCGTCCGTGGTCAAGGCATGCCAGTCGGCGACAAGATAGAAACTCTCAAACTCACGTTGAAGGTTTACCCAATTCTCCAGTGCGCCAACATAGTTGCCGAGATGGAGCCGTCCAGTGGGTCGCATTCCCGACAATAATCGCTTCTTCGCCTTCATGACTTAAAGTTGGCCCACTTTCATGATAAACTTAAAGATACCGCTTTTGCACATCAATTGCAAACGAAAGAACCCCCCTAAGGGGGCTCTAAGCTGTTATTATTTAATGAAGTTC
The DNA here is from genome assembly GCA_964529255.1 of uncultured Alphaproteobacteria bacterium. Taxonomy (GTDB): domain Bacteria; phylum Electryoneota; class RPQS01; order RPQS01; family RPQS01; genus CAZVXJ01. The sequence continues at coordinate 2,811 of CAZGVT010000121.1, forward strand.
AACCGGACCGGAGGCACTACCGGAGGCCCTGACCATGCCGCATAGTATGCTCCCGAGGACAAGGCACCGCCGTCTGCGCCTGTCGCCGACCATTGAATCCGTGTACTGTTCGCTGGTACCATTAGCGCTGCAACCATCCTCCCTAAGTTATTGTAAATATGAATGAAACCGGTCCGGGCCAGGGGCCGGTCCCAAGCCACCTGCACGGCTCCATTGAATGGATTCGGGTAGGCGATAAGGCGGTAACTCGTAGGCGTCTCAGCCTTCGGTTGAAATGGCGTGGCTGTCGCCGTGACTCTGGCCATGTAGCCTGGGCCGTCTCCAAGCAGGTATTCTGCGATCAGACTGCCTTCCTCATTTCGATATTCGAGTTTGTCCGCCGCAAAGCAAGTTACGAAGAAATAATCCTCGAGGGTGGCTTCGATGTCAGTAGCTCCCGGCGAACAATTCAGCGGGTTCGCCGACGAGTGGATTACGCTGTAGTCGTCCATCGCGTAGGTCAAGACTACTCCCGAGTCGCCCCAACCCCCCGCCGCGAGGTACGCAACCGAACCGCCAAAGCTGACCGTCGACGGCGTACCGCCAACGGGCACCGATGTGACATGTTGCAGCGTCGTGGCGTTGAAGATTTCAACTCGTCCTTCCACGGCTACGTACTCGCCCGTGCAAACGACGTGCAGCATACCAGTGTAATCGACCGCCATAGATTGCGGATTGGTTGAAACCGCGAGACTGTCCGTTGGCTGCAGAGTGTATCGATCATAGACGACTACATATCCCGGCCCGTAGGAAGAACCGAGAAAATTCGTCACGGCAACATACACGCGATCGCCGTAGACGAGAATTCCTTCCGGTCCGTTTCCCGCCGCTAATCCTCCCACAACTTCACCGTCCGACAGGCGGACGATTACCACGTTGTCGGACGACCAACAACTCACCAGCAGCGTGTCGGCATTCAATATCGCGCAAGTCCACGGACTTGCGCACCCCGGCAGCGCAACCTCGCGCACGAGAGCATTCGTTTGAGGATCGATTTCCTGGAGCGATGTGCCGGTTGCCACATACAAATGTGAATTCGCGAAGGTGATTTCGTTACAGAATGCCGATAACTCCATGACGTCGTCATCAGTGCTTCCTTGAGTCAGATTGACCTCCGCCAAAGTTTCCTCAAGCGACTGCACGACGTAGATACAGTCATCGGCGAGCATGAAATTTGCTAAGAGACCGACCAAGATGAAACTCCGGATCATCGGACCTCCTGATTTGATTTTATGGACAGCGAGAAGTAAACCGTTCGCAGCGGTAAAGGAGCAAAACGAACGAGCCGGTAACTCTCATTCAAGGCATTATTCACTCCCACTGAACCGCTCAGTTCAACGGAGTTCATGCGATGGGCATATCCGATTTGCACATCGACAACCTGGTAACTCGACAGCCATTTGGTATTCGCGTCCGTCACAGGCCGTGCGTCCCGCCATCGCCAACTCGCGGCGCCGAAAACTCTCGCGCCATTGTAATGGAGGGCTGCGCGGTGAGACCTCGGAGTTCGATAAGGCAGCACTTTTCCGCCGGTATTCCGGTCGTCGGTGTCATTGCGCACTTCGTTCCAATCGCTGCCGGCCTGCAATGTGAATCCGAACCCGACGGGTTGACGCGCCGAAACACTCAGGGTCGCAACTCTTGCTCGCGTTAGATTCTGCGGCTTGAAACGATTGTCGACCGTTCGCTGCCAGAAGATCAAGTCCGTTACCTCCTGCAAAGCGCCCGTCGCGTCGAATAGTGATCCCTCACCGGTCAATCCGTTCAGACTCAGTGTCGCGATTGCGTCATCTGAGAGTTCGGGCCGAATGTCCGGATTTCCCTGAGCAAGCAGGTCGTCCGCCCAGAACAATTCATACATCGACGGTGCGCGATAGGACCTTCCCACCCGCAGCAACAGTATCGCCGACTGTGTGCCCGACTTGACGATGCTGACCGTTGCCTCGGGAAGCCCGAGCCACGTGTCGCCATACCGCTCGATGCGCATCCCCCCGCCCTGAGTGAGCGAAAGCGTCGTCGATTGCCGTGCAATCGTTTTAGTGAACGTTGCCCAGAGCGAGTTTCTTTGTCTGGACGCGGCTCCGCCAAGCAGGGCCTCACCGCGAAGCAGTTCTTGTGCCGCCTGAAATCCACCCGCTACTTTCAATCGGGATAGTTTTCCACTTGCGCGGCATTCACCGGAAAATGTCTCTCCCCGCTCAAAAGAAGACTTCTGAAGCGACAGGGAGTCCGGATTCTCGAATTGCCGGCGGTTCGCATCCAGGCTCAAGCGTGAACTCAACAACAGACCGCGCGTTACAGTCGACAGGCGCCCATTCAGCGACAGGTCGCGGGTGGATTGCTTCGCTTGCGGAGTAAGAAACGGCGAGAGATAGCCCGGCAACCCACGCTTATGGTCATCCAAGCTTGCGCTGAAATCCCACGGAGTACTCGATGCGACTCCTCCGCTCAGCTTGACATACCACTGATCACGATCGATCCAATTGTTCGCTCGGCGGGCTTCCGTACCGGTTGACTCCGGTAACTCGTCCTCATCCGCGATGCTGTAGCGAAAGTCGCCCGGACCCATCACTCGTCGATATTGCACGAAACTCTGGATTGTACGAATGCGAGCTCTGCGCGAGAACTCGTATTCCCAATGGGTATCCGTCATTCTGCCTTGCGCGCCGGTCTCGACGCCGGGATCACGGCGAGTCTCGACGCTCACAATCCCGCCGATTGCCTCGCCACCGAGATCTACGCTCGCGCCTCGCAGCACCTCAACGGATTCTATCCGCGTAAGCGGCACTGCACTGATCTCTACCTCGCCGGAACCGGTCTGAAGGGCGCGCCTTCCATCGACAATAAAAAGGAGTTGATTGGGAGCGGATCCGCCGACACTGATGCGACCGCTCCCATCTGCCGAACCATCGTCCCGAACGTCTACGCCGGCAGTCCGCTGCAGGAACTCGCTTAGCGATTGCGCTCCGCTCCGCTCGATTTCCTGACGTTCATAGACGCGTACAGTGGAATTGCTGCGCAATCCAACGATCGTACTCCCTTCAAGATTCAGCAAACGCTCGCTCAACCGGATGGTCACGTTGGCGGTCGCGCCGGTGCACATGTCCAGGACGGAATCGACCGTCGCATAACCATCCGCACCGGCCTCGATCCGGAAACGACCTGCAGGTAGATTCGAAAAGGATATCTCGCCCTTGCTCTCACACAGGTCGGTCAATGAGCCGGGTGAAATGCGTGCCCACCCGCCGTCCGGGATTCGACCATCAGGCGCAACAAGCCTCACGATTAGCGTTGCGCCCTCCTGTGCTCGTGCGACGCCTGCGAGCGCGAGTATCACGGTCAGAAGCAGACGTATCACAATTGGAGTTTCCAATTGACTCCGAGATACTCTTCCTTGCGAATCATCAAGTAGCCGGGCAAAAGATCATAGTGACGCGCGAAAAAATTCTCGGTACCCCAGAGTAACGTGACTCCGTGGATCGTCGCTGAAACGCGGAATCCCGCGATGTGATCTGACGGAAGCACCTGATTGCCCCGGTCCGAGAATGCGCCCCGCGTCCCAAGGTGTTCATAGCTGACGTGACTGCGGATTACCAGCGGAGCCTTGAAAAACGCACGTTCAAAATATAATCGACTGTAGCTGCGAGACTCGAGCGCACGCGAATTGTCCGCATTGTCAAGCTCGACAAACCAGTCGGATTCCATCTGAAATCCCCAAGCGATTGGCCACACGCCCGATGCGCTGACGCCGACTCGATCACGGCGCTCTCCGCTCTTATCATAGGCGATTCGAATTGTGTCGTTGTCGACATGGAAATGACTTGAAAAATCACCACGCGCGTCGATCCAGGTTGCGTTGGCGCTTGCTTTTCCCCATTTGCCTTCCATTTCTACGCCGGCGATTGTGGTCAAATAGCGATCCACTCCTACCACTTCCCCGGCGAGTCGATGCGATGCATAAACCCTCGATGTATCCGCGAATTCCTGCGCGATGATTTGCGGCCTGTCGCTGACGCGATAGGCCCCGTTCCACCATGCGCTTCCGGGTACACTCTCGTGATAGGCGGTTCCCGCAAATAAAGAAAACTGCCGGGTTGCCCTCGCGGTGGATTTGAACGACGCCTGCGGTCGTGGCGATACGTCTTTGGACTCACTCCAGTCGCGCGGATCTTCCCGCCTCACTCCGATACTAAGTTCATTCTCGAGTATGCCAAGCTCTGACTTGTCGGAAAGCTCCGCGCTGCTGAACAGATCGATATGCCTTCCCATTCCGGGAAATCGAATGTCCGCAATACTCCCTGCAAACTTGAGCGCCACCAAGTGACCGCCCGGAGATTTCGCCGCGACAAGACGCCAGCCATATAGCTGCTCTCGCGCATGGAAGGTCGATCCCCAGATTTCACGGTCTTTACGCACGTAGAATGTCGCACTGTTCGCGCGCGAGATATTCGTTGAGTCGGCGTGAAGAAGCTGGAGGATCGCCTCTTCTCGCTCGGTGATGATTCCTTGCGGGTGCAGGGGGAACTCCGCATCGTTTTTTGCGCCGGAATAGGTTAACATGCCGGTCCAGCCTCCGGCAAGCGGTTGCGAGATGCGCCCGCGAACATGATTCAGTCGCGATGCGCTCGTTCCAATCCGCAAGCCGTCGTACCAGTTTAGCCTTCCAGTCAACTCGAACGCGGACTCCTTGTAGACTTTCTGCCCGTGCGCGAAATCGATCGCACCGTAATTATAGTATCCCTCGCGTATAAAGAGTTCAGTCGTCGTCGTGTCCGAGTCAATTGTTCGAGAGAAAGTCTCGATCGTTCCCGCCGGAGACTTGAGGGTTGAAAACTCGATGCGGTCAAGCTCCATTACCGGCTGCAAGTTCGAATCGAATAAACCGTCGTAACGCCGATTTGAGGGGAAGCCGTCGTTTTGTACGCGGAATTCCCAGGCTGCAAGATTCCAGGGCCGGAAGTTCTGGGGCGCGCCGAGCGTCCCATAGTCCAGCGGGTACAAGCCGGGAAATCTGCGGGCAAAGTCTCCGAAATCTTCAAACGCGTAAGTTTGATAGGAGGACCATTCGAAGCCTCCCGCGTGCGCCACATGCGATATCAATAGCAGCACAAGCAAGAGTGAAGTTACGATGCGGTTCATGAGCTGGTTAGCACGCGCCGGAGGCGGTGTAGTAGTGGAGTCACAAGCACAGCGAAAACAATCATGTTCGACATGCAGTGGATGATCGCGAACGGCACACCCGCAATGAGATACGGGGCAATCTGTGAAAATGAAAACCCGGCCGCCAACGGGTAGGCCAGGTTCGTTAAGAGGTCATACATCAGGGTAACAGCAAATCCCAAAACGGCAACCGCAACCATGCGAACGCCTCCGCTGAGACGAATTATGACAGGCGCGCTGATTCCGCCGATTGCTCCCGCCAGGGACATTCCGACAACTTGTGACAATAACAAAATTCCCATGGAGCTACCCATGGGATGAAAGCCGGCAAAAATTAGTTCCGTCAGCGCACCGGTCAGCGCACCTGCGGACGAGCCAAGAATATTCCCGGCAACAAATATCGTTGCGGTGACCAACTCGACGTTGGGAATCCCCGCAAGTGCAAGTCCACTGACCACGCCCACAGCCACGAATGCCGCGATGCGAGTCAGCCTTTGCAGCGATCCGAATCTGGACCGACCGTCCTCCAAGTTTTCACCCTCTCCTTAGCTCCGAAGGATTCATACGGCATTCGGCAGGTCTCCTGGCTCGAGCGAATTCGCTCTTACAGTTGCGGGACAGCGACGGATTTGCACCGTCTTCCCTATTCTTCCGCCATTGGCGGACACCGAGTGCTGGTGATCATGCGCCGGAAAAACCGGCGCGCATTAAGATATTTGCCCTGCTGTCCTACTCTTGGACCGCGGCGGCGACAGCGATGCTGGTCGCCTTGTCTTTCACGCGTGCGCTCTTGCCTTTTCGGCCTCGCAAATACGTCAATTTGGCCCGGCGAACATGGCCGCGGCGAATCAGCTCTATTTTGGCAATTACCGGTGAATGGAGCGGAAACACGCGCTCAACGCCCACGCCCATCGAAAGTTTTCGTACGGTGAATGTCTCATCGAGACCACCGGCGCGCCGTCC
>CAZGVT010000122.1:0-8969 GCA_964529255.1 uncultured Alphaproteobacteria bacterium
GAATGGGCCCAAATCAAGCGATTGTTAACGACTTGAAGTGGGTCAGGCCAGCTCACAAGTGGTGATAAACGACCTTCAGGTTCACTTAAAGAGGTCTATTTGAGTAATTAAAACAGCATGTTATGAAATTTATATCAAGTTTTTCTTGACAAACGGGAAACTTTTTCTTATATTTGCCGTCCATTAAAGTGAACAGCCCGTTCCCTTAACTGAGAGGGCCTTAGTGAAAATCGGCGAACGCATACGTAACCTCAGACTGGCGAGCAACCTGACCCAGGAGGAGCTTGCGGAGCGAGCCGACTTAGCTAAGTCTTTTATTTCCCAGCTCGAACGCGACCAGATGAGCATATCGGTCGAAAACCTGCTGGAACTGCTCAGTGTTCTGAATGTCAAGCCGGCTGATTTTTTCGTCGAGGAAGTCGAAGAAAAGGTCGTCTTCCGGGCTGACGATCGAACTCCCTTACTGGAAACCGGCGCGGCCAAATTTGAGCTGCTGATTCCCGGAGGGACTAATCGAGAGATGGAGGCGGCTTTGGTGCTGCTGGATCCCGGCCAGCGATCGGGACCGGTCAAGCCGTATCAGGGTGAAGCCTTCGGATTTGTTTTGAAGGGCGCGATTACGCTCAACTTTGGCAGCGAGCGTTTTGTGGCGCGACACGGCGACAGTTTTTATTTTTCCGGCGAGCGCGAACACGTCATCGAAAATGCGGGTCAACGGCCGGCGGAGTTTCTTTGGGTCACTACACCGCCCATGTTTTGACGTGCGGGGCGGCGCACGATCTTTACCTTCACGGCCGATGAGGCCGGTTTGTCAGAGGAGAAAGTTTCAATGAAGGCATTGGGTCGTCAGATAGTCGTAGAATTCTACGGCTGTAACCCGGAAGTCCTGAATGACGTTGCGGCGATCAAACGGTCGATGCGCGGAGCAGCGATCGCGTCCGGCGCCACCATCGTTCAGGATGCTTTCCACCTGTTTAACCCGCATGGTGTCTCCGGTGTTGTGGTGATCGCCGAATCGCATCTGGCCATTCATACGTGGCCGGAATACGGTTATGCGGCGGTGGATCTCTTCACTTGCGGTGATGATGTCAATCCGGACTCGGCGTTTAAGTACCTCAAAGAGAAACTTGAGTCCAAAACTTTCTCCGCGATGGAAATGAAGCGGGGAGTTCTCGATCTGGACGGGGGAGTCGGTCTTCGTCACAAGCCTGAGGCGGAGGCAGTTGCAGTCGAATGATCATTACAAGGCCGGACAAGTACTTCCTCGTGGCCGGTTACGCTGAAGGTCCATCGCTGCTGAATGCCTTTGACAATGCTCTAATGAAAGCCGGGATTGGCAATACTAACTTGGTCCGCATGAGTTCGATTTTGCCGCCTGCCGCAAAGCAGATTGAGCCGGTTGCGCTGCCATACGGGGCATTGATTCCGACGGCCTATGCGGAGGAGTCCTGCGATCTTCCCGGACAGGTCATCTCGGCCGCGGTGGCTTGCGGTGTGCCGGAGGACCCTCAGCTTCCCGGTGTAATTATGGAGCATCACTGCTTCGATTCCGAAGAGGCGTGCCGTGCGGATGTGGTACGCAAAGTCGAGTGGGCCTTTGAAGCCCGACGATTCAAACTCAAAGAGATAAAGATGGCCTCGGCATCGGGGACCGTGAACAAGATCGGTTCCGCCTTTGCCGGAGTCGTCCTCTGGACCTGAAAACCTATGGGTCGGTGTTAGCAGCTTAGCAATTCCGCCCGGTCATCCAAGCGATGACCGGGCGGTCTCGTGTCTTTCCTTCCCTTTCTTCTCTTCACCAGTTCAAACCGCTATTGCCTTGGCCGTGCCGCGATTCCTCGCCGGACGCGTAGCAGTGCTCTGCGCCTGTGACTGCGCAGAATCACCGTTTCATCGGATAACCGAAAGTTCGTGAAAAAATGAACATGGAACTCTGGTTCACAGAGACCTTCGGAGATATTTCGGCATCGTGGCGAACCACGCAGGTGCTCTATTCTAAAAAGTCGCGCTTCCAGGACGTACTTGTCGTGGACACTGTGCAATTTGGGCGGATGCTTGTGCTGGACGGTTGCGTAATGACCACCGACAAGGACGAGTTTGTCTACCACGAGATGCTCACTCATCCTGCGTTGCTTTCGCACCCCAAACCGGAGTCCGTGTGCGTGGTCGGAGGCGGGGACGGCGGCACGATCCGAGAAACGCTGAAACACAGAACCGTGAGGCGTGCGGTGTTGGCTGAGATCGATGAAGACGTCATCAATGTCTGCCGGGAGTTCTTTCCCAAACTTGCAAATTGTCTCTCGGACCCCAGAGTTGAGCTGGCTGTCGGTGACGGGTTCAAGTATCTCGCCGAACACAAGCATCAATTCGATGTCGTCCTCTCCGATTCGACTGATCCCGTCGGACCGGGCGCGGCCCTTTTCGATGCGGAGTATTTTCTGCTCGCGAAAGGCGCACTCAAGGAAGGCGGCATCTTCGTGACACAGTGCAAGAGCTTGTGGACGGACGTCGAGACGGTGCGCGAGATTGAAGAGAGGTTGAAGCAAAACTTCAGGATCGTGCGGCCCTTTGTGGCGACGATTCCGACCTATCCGACGGGCGCCTGGAGTTTCATCTCCGCATCCGATACCATTGATCCGTCGGGATTCGCGGATCCGGACCGCCAAAGTGAAATCACCCGGTCGACGAACTACTACACCAGTGAGCATCAGAGTGCAGCGTTCGCGTTGCCGGCTTTCTACCGACGCGGAGTCCGCTGATGGGAGCAAGTGTTTTCACCCAGGAGCTGCAACGCGTTGCGGTGTTCATGGGTGCGCAGGAAAATTTTGATAGCGCACAGGTCATATTGTTCGGGTGTCCTTACGATGGGACGACGTCGTTTCGTCCGGGAGCCCGATTCGGTCCCCCTGCAATTCGCAACGTGTCCGACGGTCTCGAGACGTATTGCCCAATACTGGACAAAGATTTGGAGGAGGTGCGATTCCATGACGCGGGCGATCTGGTCCTGCCTCCCGGTGATAGGGATAGAGCCTTAGAAATGATATATCAGATGGCATGTCAGGTACTGGATCGTAGGCAAATTCCGGCCGCGCTCGGGGGGGAGCATCTCCTGACATTGCCATTGCTTAGGGCCGCGATTGAGCGATTTCCGGACTTGTGTGTGGTCCAGTTTGATGCTCATATGGACTTGAGAAATGAATACTTAGGGGTCACACTGTCGCATGCGACAGTTATGAGACGGGTGGCCGAGTTGGTCCAAAAGGAATGTATTTTGCAAGTGGGTCAGCGGTCAGGTACCCGGGAGGAGTTCGCTCTTTCAAGAAAGTCAGGGTTTCTACGTTCGTCAGCCACACCGGGCGCGGCGATACGTGAATGGGTGGGGGATCGGCCGCTCTACGTAACTGTTGATTTGGATGTTCTTGATCCTTCAGTACTTCCAGGAACAGGGACTCCCGAGCCGGGCGGTGTGGACTATCAGACCCTGCAAAACTGGATCGTCAGCCTGGCTGGCTGTCGGTGGATCGGTTGGGATGTGATGGAGCTTTCGCCCGTGTTTGACCCAACTCAAGTATCTTCAGTGGTTTCTGCCAAAATCGTGCGGACACTTCTCTTAAGTTCAACAAAATAATACAAATTATGCCATGCAGGTTGCCTGAGTGAGTGCTGTAAGTTTCAGAATTAACAACCCTATAGGGGCGGCTTTAGGTAAATCAACGGCAATCCTTGCGCAACCTGTCGATTTCCATAGTACTTGCGGACTACTGACCCCGGTTTCTAAGCCCTAACAAAATTAACTTTGTGCTTGACAAGATATTTCGGAATGAGTATATTTGGGAACTTTCACTGGTATAGAAGTTTCTTGAACTTAGGCTGTTTGTCCCATACTAAGTCTCTGGTTTTTAGACCCGCAGCCACGTGAACAATTGCCCACCGGGACCCTCCGGAATCGAAACTCCGGGAAGCCCTGCGGGTGTTTGTGTTTTTTTCCTCAAAGCGTTACCGACACACGACAAAAACTATGACCGAACCGGACTGTTTTGTGGATAAGCTACCCCGCCCTAATCAGCACCACGACGTGCCCGTTTCCCGGGCTTTGCCTGCTGTTCTCGCCTCCCGCCCCGCGGCCGGAGAGCTTCAATCATTTCCCGTAAAAAAGCGTAATTCCCATATTCAGGAGAGTCACAAAATGAGGATCCAGACTCCTTTTGTGTGGCTTGCAATTCTCTTCGCGGCCTGCATAGGACTGTCAACGGTACCGGCACTCGCGCAGTTCCAGATTGTCGCCGGTCCCACGATCGAATGTCTCGAGAGTGGTGTGCCGAATGATACCATCGATGCGCCGGAAGACTCGGTTCGCATTACCGTTTCCATGACCGGAGACGAGCAGTTCTGCGATGAAGTTCAGCTCATATTCAATCCGTCCCCCGGATTCGGCGTGCTCCCGGTTGTGCCCACCACCTATGCGTGTCCAACAGGAGACATTACCGGCTATCCGATGACCATCACCGAAGTGCTTCACAACAACCCGAGTCCGGGACTGTGTCGCATGACGGGAACCATCACCTTCCGGCCGGAGAATATCTGCATTTCCATTGGAGACACAATCACCTTCGACCTTGCCGGTCGAGGGGTTGATCTCGGCACACCTCCTCCGGGGAATGTGCAGTGCGGACAGTTCACGCGCTTTCCGATTTCGGAGTGCAATATCTGTATCGGCTGTGGATTCATTCTATATGCCGAAGCTTGTGGCTTCTACAATGATGGAATCATCGCGATTGGCGATACGGTTTGGCTCGATCCTGCAGTAGCCGCGCTTTACGACTCCGGCGCGGGCGATACCGTTTTTGCCAATTTTGAGAATCTGGCGTGCAACGCGCAGGCTGCGTTCACCCCGGCAGATTCCCAGATCATCGTCGGTGAGTGCGGCGAGCTTGAGAACAACATGAACTGCGACACCGTGCTCGTCATTCGCGCGACATGGAATGCTGCGGGAGGCGATGAGTTCGGCGATGCCAGTACCGATTATGACACGCTGTCTTATTGTTCGCGACCCGCGGACAATTTGCGACCGGAATTGGATACGGACTGTCTGGATTCAATGACCGTTATCAACGGTAACTATATTTGCAACGACACGCTCGCCGGATGTTTCGACACCCTGCGTTTCTATTTCAGCCCCGGACCCGATGGGAGCTGCCCCGGCACGAATACGACGCTCGCGTGTGGAGCAGATACGTTCGCCAACTTTGATGTCGTGTATGTCGGCTTGTATTGGGGCGACTTCGCGGATTGCGATACGTTCCCGGCCAACAGTGACGCGCATTGCATCAGCGGTGTTACCGGTGTGGGCGGCGAAGACTCGCTGGTCTGGCTCAGCGGGACTTACAGCGGCAATGGAGAAGTATTCTGGGCGGATGTTCCCATCAACGATAGTCTGTGGTGCCAGATTCAACAATGTCTTAGCACCGGTGACGAAGTCTGGGCGTGGTTTATTGATGATGCCGGCAACTCCTCGGAGCCGCCGGTTGAAGTCCAGGCCTTCACGAATTTCGATGAGATCTGTTTGGACAACGTGCCGCCTCCGGGACCGTTCGAGGAAGTGTACTTCGACGACGCGGTGGGTGTCTGCAACAAAAGATTCTCCCCGTTCGACAGTGCCCTCGCCACCAACTATACGAATATCAGCCCGGATTCCATTCGCTGGTACTTGGACAAGGTCTGGGAAGAGGACGGAGTCGATGACGAGGAATGGGACGATGTCTTTAATGACGTTTACCTGATCGGTTTCGACGTTCGTCAAGAGCCGGATGAGAACAACGACACGACCTATGGCGCGATTATCGGCTGGCTGGACTGGATTGCCCCCGGCGCGCCTGAAGCCTACATCTACCCCAACTGCGATACAGTTGACCTGGCTTGGAACTGGCGTGATCTTGATCCCGCCGACCCGAGCGATTCCGCCTGCTTCACCTGGTACGGCAAGCGCACGGCGGACAGTCTGGATGCTGCTCTGAGCACGATCAGCCCGTGCCCGTACGGCGCACTGGTTGGCATTACGCATGCCCGCTATCTCGATATGGCGGGTTGCAATGGCGTGTTCGGCAGTGATCATGATGGAGTGACGGATATTCTCGACGGTTACACGACGCTCAATCAGTTGCATGCGGTGGTTGACACCTGCAAGCCGACCTTTGTGACGACGGGTGACAGTCTGCACTTTAACCCGCCGCTTCCGGCGGGCGCGCCATGGGGACCCTACCCCACGACCTATTTGTGGGAAGGCCAAAACGGCATCGATGACGATCCGGTATTTGAGTTCCGGGCTCGCCGCTGGTTCACGCAGGGTATCACCGACACCTGCCTTAAAGAGTGGTTGCACTACCGAGTGCGTCTCGATACAGTGGATCTGCTTTGCCCCTGGACCGGAACGGTCAACGATACGGCGATCTGGTACAGCCACGAGGACCCGGTCACTGGTACGAACAACCCGGGATTGTGGTCGCCGGTTACGTTCTATGTCAACAGCTTCCTTGCCGACACGACCAGCTTTGAATGGGGCCACCGGCTCCCGACGGGCGGTTTCCTGCCGGACGGTTTGTGGAGAGCGACTCTGGAGTTGAAGGACAACGCCGGAAACGTCTGCCGCGTGCCGAGGTACATCTGGATTAACGGTCAAGGGCCGAAGATCGACTCGCTGATCGTAACGATGGACTCGACAACATCCGTTCCGAATTGCAATTTGAATTTCAACGTGGATGATCGACTGTGCGTTTGGTTGGTGACCGACAGCACCGCCGACTCCGTGCTTGTGGATTGGTCCTGCATCCCGAACATGCCAGCCGAAATGGCTCAGACCTGGCTCACCACGTGGACGACTTCCGGTGACCAGAAGATCTGGGAAGCGTGCATTTATGTGCAGGACTACATGATCGACACCACCGATGCCGCACGCAATGTGTACGAAACCGCCGATCTCGATGATGACTTCGATTGCATCAACGACGATTGCGGCAACTACATTATCGGTGTGCAGGCCTGGGATGACGGTCTTTATACTGCGCCGGATTGCGACGACGTGTTCCCGTGCGATATGGCCATTCTTGGCCTGACGCCGTGCCCGCGCATCGTCAACATTCCGCAGTACTTCTACTTCTATGATCCGGATAGCGCGCGCGCTACCAACGGAGGTATCTTCGGCCCGGCGGACACCAACTACATCGATACCGAGTTCATCGATTGGGAGCCGATGCCGCTGTGGAACGCGATCTCGCCCGGCTCCATCGACTCGATGGGCGGCGCGGGAAGCTATGACGCGATTCTGAATCCGGCCAACGACGAAGTGCAGGACTCGGTGTTTGTCCGCATTCTGCTCGATCTTTCGTCGATCGATGCCGGTGACGTGATCGGCGGGCCGCTGAGCGATACGCTCGTTCTGCAGTTTGTGAACGAGATGGGCACGCCGGGCTTCCCAGCCGACGACAGAATTCGTGAGGTTCGCAAGGCATTGTTCTATCCGACGGACAATAACCTTGGTCCGGACCCGGCGAATGACAACACGATTCATGACGGCTTCCTTGAGCTCGACGATCTTGATCCGGCGAACTTTGCCGAGTTCCGCTACTATTGGAACGCGACCTGGTTCACGGATGCCGGCGAAGACAGCGTCATGCTCGTCCGGTGGAACCAGCAGGATACAATTATCGTACGCGCCTTCACGATCAACGGTGACAGCATTGTGGCGACGAATCCGGACACTGTATACCAGATTTGTGATACTCTGATTCTCGACTCGATGGACATCGACAATGAGAATCCGCGCTACTACAACTGGACCGGAATCCTGGGCCGCGACTACTATACCGGCACGACCTCGAGCGTGCTCAATCTCGGTGTCGACGGCGACTGCGGTCGACGCTACACTGACGGTGAGCCGTTCAGTATTCGCGTGAAGGTGTCCGAGTTGGTTCATTACGACTCGGCCGCTTATCCGAATGCGGACGGGTCGCAGTATCCGTGGGTGATCACCCGGGACTGGCAGATTTCGCCGGTCGACCGGAATACAGGCTTGCTCGTACCCGGCGTTGACGTTTGGATCGAGACCGTCGAAGACAGCATTATCAATACCGACTCCGTCTACTACACGATTAACGGCTACTTTGACCTGCCCGATGACTGGGAAGGTATCGAAGAAGTCTGCATGGTGATACGCGGTGCGTGGGATCAGGCGGGCAACCCCGGTCGCTACAACGACCCGGTGTGGACTGATGCCTATGAGAATGACAGCTTCGAAGACACCACCTGGTGCGTCTTCCTGCTTGATTGCGATCCGTGGGCGGCTGGCTGCCCGAACGTCTGGGGTCGCCCGGACGGCGTCGGTGTGCCTGACTCCGTGCTGGGATGGATTGCCGCAGAAGAAGATAGTGTGATCGTCTGTGCGACCATTATCGAGACTTGCGAACTCGCACTCTGCCCGCCGGGAAGTCCGAATGCGTTGCCGGTTGATTCCGTGCACATTCTGGAAGGCGACTTCCAGCGGATTACGGACGACCCGAATCCGTGGGTGCTATGGAACGAGCGCGGTGAGTGGTTCATCTTTATTGACGAAAACGGCGACTCGCTGGGCTGGGCCCGCAACTACTACTGGTATCTGCGCGCCGACTCCGCGGACCTTGCAACCATTCATTGTGACGGTGACTTCCTGCGCTTCGACTTGCATGTAACCACCTACGGCGGCGTGGACGATGTGGCCATCTTCCCGAGCTGCGTGCAGGTGGACGTCAACGAGCCGCGCTGGGATGTTGCGTTGCAGGTGTATGATAGCTCAGGTTACCCGCTCGGAGGCGCGCTGTCGGAGCTCTGGGATGACCGAACTGCCTATAATGAATTTGGGACGCCGTACGGTTCCTATCCGAGTGGCAATTGCATCAGTCCGAATCAGCCGGTGTGGATCTATAACCAGCTGAGGGATG
>CAZGVT010000123.1:0-8923 GCA_964529255.1 uncultured Alphaproteobacteria bacterium
GGTCAACATCATCACGCGCAAAAACTACGACGCGTCGGGAATGATACGATTACCGTCAGAGTCTATTCCCCGCAAGGAGTTCACACGGCGGGAATCTTTATCTCTTCTCGCGCAAGTTCAGGAGTGAATGTCGTGACACAGGCGACGACTTCGAGAAGCGACACGGCCACCCACTGGTGGGGTGCGGAACCCGCGATTATCTACTGGGGTGAGGGTGATTCCACCGGACACGATACTGTTCGCAGTTGGGCGATTCAAACCGGAGTGCTGGACACTCTTGCCGAGACCATCACCGTTTTTGAAGTGGTCGACTGATCTCCGCTCTCACTTTGCACCAATATGAAAATCGCCCGGGCATGACTCCCGGGCGATTTCACGTCGACTCCCCACTCCGCTATTTCGACTTCATAAACTCATCGTACGTCTGTTTGAACACATCCTTGCCGCAGCAGAGCGCCAGCAGATTCGGCCAGACTGCCTTCGCCAGAGAGAGCATTTCCTCCGCAAGCCTACGAATTTCCCATTGCGCATGCGCATCGCAGCGAAGGCGCGCAATGTGATAGAGTTCCCGCGCATTCACGTGCATCAGCACTCGCCGGCGGTGGCCGTTGGTTAACGCATACGCGGAGAGTGCTTTGTCTGTCTCTTTCTCGATCTTGCGCGCAGCCTGCACCGTTTGTGCGATTGCCCATTCTTAAACGTTCCGGAGTCCTGCGCCCTCTTTGCTGGGTGGAACGATCCACCCACAATCGGTTTCGTAGGACTGTTGCAGCAACGTCATCATGCGGTGACGCTTTAACTGGGCAAAACATGATGCGCTGACCATGCCTTCAAATGTCATACAGACCAGCTCAAACTCCCGCGGTACGGAATCATGTGCACCTAAGCCACGGAAAACCGTCTTCCAGTCCGTGCTAACGTCACCTGACTCCGCCCCTTGCCGATACGTATCACGTCCAACTCCGAACTTCAAAGCCCGTGAGACCACGGATTCACCGTCCGGGGTGTGGTTGACAAGTCGTACTGTGAAGTCGTCAGACGCATGAGCGAGTGCATGCTTGCTCTTCGTCAGGCTCTTGCTCAATTCAATCCGGTTGCTTCTCGGATACTCACCGCGCACGGTGTACTTTACGAGGGATGGAGCCAGATTGCCTACCGCGTCTGCTATGGCTTTCCCAAGCTCTCGCAGTTCGGTCAACGGATGATCGGAAAGCTCGCACACCACATGTTCCACATTGCGAGCATTCATTGTCATGCCCATTTGAGTCGTGCAAGCAAGTGGCAGCAAATAACGGGCATCCTCCTTGGCTCGCGTTTCATTATCACGTTGCTGCTGAGTTGAGATAGGCCCGGAGCCGGCGGCGGTATAGATCGCCAGCATCCGGTCGCTGATTTGCTTGTACGAGTCAAAGAGCTTTCCGACTGATTCATTCAGAATCCGCTCACCGGGCTTTCCCGCAAGCTCCGACGGGAGGACATAATCGCTCTCAATCGTGATGTCGCGCTGGGATTTCTCGGTGAAGCTCAATAGCCGGTGAGTTTGCAGCTCTTCCGACGCGAGCCGTGAGATTCCGGAAACGTCGAAATTGAAACACGCATGCTCGGCAACCGAGGCATGACCCAATCCAAAGATGATTGACTCATTCGATTTCCGCGCTCGAGCCACGCCGAATCGTGCGGCACGACGCAGCTCCGTCACGTGTCGCGGGTCTCGGCTGATTCGCGCATAGGCCGCTGAGATGGTCTCGGGAGTAAAGCTCTCAATTGCGACGCTGTCCTGGGTCCGTCGGACAAGCTCCTCGAGCACCCGCTTTGCCTCCGAAGGCGCCTGCGAGTTGCCACCAGCCGCTCCCTCTCTATCAATGAATTGAACCAAGTCAACGACCTCGCGGATCAGATCCGCGTCGCAGTTAAAACCCGCCAATCGGACGGTGACCTTTGACTCAGGCATTGGACATTCTTATCTCTAATAAAATCAAACTTTTGAAGATTTCTTCAGATGTCGGCCGCACGCTGTGGCAGAGGCAGATAATATAGCAAATCCCGCGAAAATCGGAAGCCTCATCCGCTGGATGTTTAAGGGAACCGGGTTCGTCATCTTGCGTTTTACTCCCTGAAGCCTTATATTATGGCGAGTTTTCGTCGGCACTGACCGACGCATACCGGATAATGGCCACTGGTGGCGTTGTAGCATTGGTAAATGGCCCCCCACGTTTATCAAGCTCCGTCTTCCAGTGGTTATTTTTAGCCCTGCTGTCCTTGCCGGGGTGGTGGAACTGGTAGACGCAGCAGACTCAAAATCTGCCGGGGCTTTGGCCCCGTGCCGGTTCGATTCCGGCCCTCGGCACAAGATCAGCAAAAACAGCCTCGCTTCGTGCGGGGCTGTCGTTCTTGTGGAGGCACGGGTCCTGGCCTCTTTCTATTTCGGCCCGCTCTTTCTCAATTTGAGCATTTCGAACACTGACCAGACGACGAACAGCCCGCCAATAACGAGGAGGATGACGAACGCAAGCATCGCACCCGGTTGGGCAGTCGAGGGCAGCTCGCGCAACTTCAGTGCATCGCCAAACGAGGTGTGACGAATCAGGTCTCGCCCCGCGACCATACCGAAGAGAGTAACGAATATCAGCGCGGTCGCAAGTTTTTGCCATCGAAGCTGATCGGGAAGAAGTGAAGCAATGACGAGCACGACCAACAAACTCAGCCCGGCCGTAACACCGGCGATCCACACAATGCTGACAAAACTCCCGCTGAACAACTGATCCCACTGCGACAGCGGCAGCGCAATAAGTTGCCAGATTCCGATCACAATCTGAAATGCCGTCGCCGTGGCCGCTAATTGAAGCCCTTGCCTGCGGAGCATGGAAACTTCGGATTCCGCATCACGGACCGACCTCCACCAGGCCATCCACACCATCCACAAACCCGTGATGGCGAAACTGCCCATGCAGAAATGCAAGAGCCGGGGAAGGAACACCGGATTGTTCATCGCCGGAGCTGCATTCGCGTTGCCTCCATTCCACAAGGATGGCTCGGCCGTCAGGAAATAATTCGTGACCATGGTATGGGCAACGGCAAAAGTTCCTACACCGATCACCAACGCGACTAACCCGGAAATCCGAACCGACAGTCGTGGTTTCGACAGCAATTTCTGAAGCAAGTAAACCGAGTAAAACGAGATCAACAGCCAGGCGATCACCGAGAGCCACTTGCCGCCCAGCAAGATATTCGCCGTGAAGAAGGGCTTCGGAAACAACACCTGTACGAAAAGCAAACAGGCAACCCCGAAGTTGATTGCAAAGGTAAATGCGGGAGGCAACGCTGCCGCAAGCCATTGTGCGCGCGTCCGGCCTTCCTCACCTTTCACTATTGTGTACCACGCGATCACCCACGGAGCCGCGAATACATAGTTCATGAAAACCAAATGCAGGACAAACAGCAGCCCGAGCAGATGGTCGAGCATGAAAGGAGAACCCGGAATCGCCGGAAATCCCGTCATGACTGAACTCCTTCGTCGAGCGGCGTCGCACCTGTTGCACTCGTGTCGACCGGCATCGGCGGGCCCTGTGTCGAGTCCGCTGGCGCTCCGCTCAAGTGCAACAGATAGTCAATTAGCGCGGCCTTCTCCGTTTCCGTACCGATAAACGGCGGCATGAACCCTTTGATCTTGTCTAGGTGGTCGACCGCGGTCTCAATCAAGTCGTAATTCCAGCCCGCAATCAACGGGCGAATCGCGTTGTAACCGTCAATCTGATGGCAACGGAGACACTGAACACGATAGACCTGCTCGCCCTGCCTTACCCGCGGATCTCTGAGACTGGTATCCGGTTCGATCCAGCGCGCCTGCCTGAGGACTCCTTCGCGCATCATCGTCTCAACGTCATCCGCTAAGATGCCGTTGGAGTATACAATGTCGCGAATGACAAACGGCTTGCGAATCCCCTCGCGAACAAACTCCATCGTCGCGGTGGCCAGGAATGCTATCGCTGCCATCAGCAAGGCGGTCTCGAAGTTGATGTCCCGCGCTTTCCGAAGCATGCCAAACAGCGCATACACGGCCACGAGAAATGAGAGTACGAGTCCGAACGCGAAAATAAATGTCATCGCAACGGCCCCACCAAGGGCAAGCGAGCGGGAAGACTCCGGAACGGACCAGAAATACCAGCCGGCCAGAGGAGGCATCAGTGCCAGCAGCAACAAGAACCGCGCTCCCCAGCGGATGATCTTCGCTTTCTCCGCACGATCGTAACGCCTCGACTTCGTGACGACCAACGCCACAAACACTCCGGCCAGCGAAAGTGCGGACACTGTCCGCAACCAGAGCGATGGCCAGAACGACTCATTCAGCCATGCGTCCCATACGCTACCGGATTGCAGCCACTCACCGGGCGTCATCATGAAAGTGAGGATACCGTTGATCATCACCAGTGAGGCAAACGCCGATACCGCATAAGCCCAGCCGAAGACGAGGTGCAACCGGGGCGAAACGCGGTCCCACGTGTAGTAGTAGAGGTATCCCGAGACCAGCTCAACAAGGAAGAATACCCACTCGATGGCCCAAATCCAGAAGAAAGTTCGGATCAAGTAAGTGGTTGCTTCCGGTGCCACCAATCCAATCGAAAACCAGATCCCAACGCCAGTTACGGCACCTGCCACAAATGCAAGATAAACCAAGAACTTAGAATTGTCGCGAACAAATCCTAGCAGCAGCGGGTCGCCGGTCCTGCGGGCGCGCCACTCCGTCAGCGCGTTAAAAATCCCGGCACCCACGGCGAAGTGCGCGATAATAACGTGCACGATTGAAATGCCCGCGATCACCATCGCCCCGCCCAGGCCGGGAATGTCCCATATCGGATAGTACATAGCTTTGCGTAATAGGCAAGGCTGGAATATAGAGAATCCGGGTCAGAATATCAAATCCTATCGACCAACCATAGGATTCCGACTTGACTTTCCAT
The DNA here is from genome assembly GCA_964529255.1 of uncultured Alphaproteobacteria bacterium. Classification (GTDB taxonomy): domain Bacteria; phylum Electryoneota; class RPQS01; order RPQS01; family RPQS01; genus CAZVXJ01. The sequence goes on from CAZGVT010000123.1 coordinate 4,959, forward strand.
TGTAAATTGGTTAAACTTCGCTTAGCATGGATTACGCCGCAGCAGGGGTAGATCTCAACCGCTCAAAGTCCGCCAAAGCACACATCGCTCAAGCTGTGCGGACAACGTTCAGCACCGCAGTCGTCAGCGATGTCGGACTGTTCGGTGGTTGCTTTGCGCTCGACGACAATCCGCACGGAGAGGTGCTTGTTGCCTCCACTGACGGAGTGGGAACCAAGCTGCTGCTCGGCGCGCAGTTGAATTGTCTCGGCGGTCTCGGCCGTGATTTGGTCCACCATTCCGTGAATGACATTCTCATGTGCGGTGCGAGGCCGATGTTCTTTCTCGACTACCTTGCATTCGGGACTCTCGATTCGGCAGTCGTTGCTCAGCTTGTAGAGAGCCTTGCCGCCGCCTGTCGAGATCATGGTGTGGCGCTCATCGGGGGGGAGACAGCGGAGATGCCCGGACTCTATGCGCCGGGGCACTTCGATCTTGCCGGAACCATCGTAGGGCGGGTAAGTCGCGACCGCATTCCCCGCGCTGAAAGTGTGCGGCCCGGAGATGTTCTGATTGGAATAACTTCAAGTGGTCCGCACACAAATGGATATTCGCTGATTAGGAAAGTCTTTGCCGGGGAGATCGAGAGCGACAAGCTGCGGCATCGGCGGCTGCCGGACGGGCGAAGTGTGGCAGATGCGCTCATGGAACCCCATCGATGCTATCTGCCTTCTCTGGGCAAACTTCTCGATCATCCCGGTCTGCGAGTGATGAGTCATATCACCGGCGGAGGTATTGTAGAGAATACAGAGCGCGTGATACCGGACTCTTGCGCGCTTGAGATAGATTGGTCCGCGTGGCCGAGACCCGAAATTTTTTCTCTGATTCAAGAGCAGGGCGAGGTCCCGGAAGCAGACATGCGACACACTTTCAATCTCGGTATCGGCGCCGTCGCAATCGTTGCTCCGAGTCATGCAAATGCATTCGCCGAAGCATTGCGCTCGCTCGGCGAGTCCGTTTACACAATCGGCAAAGTTGCTGCGTGAATCTGATTACAGGATTCCTTGCCGGCTATTTTATCGGCGGCATTCCGACCGGCATCTGGCTCTGTAGACTGCTTAAACGTGTGGATCCGCGCACACTCGGATCCGGTAGCAGCGGCGCGACGAACATTTCGCGAGTATTGGGGAAGCGTTGGGCCGCGATTGTACTCGTCATCGATGCGCTGAAAGGCTATCTTCCCGTCGCGCTGCTTCCCGGTTTGCCGGACTCCGGTTCGAGTAATGCGATCATGATCGGCGTGGTAATTTCCGCCGGTGCGATTCTCGGACATGTGTACACTCCGTACGCGAGTTTTCGCGGAGGAAAGGGCGTGGCCACTGCCGCCGGCTCTATCGGTGCGCTCAGTCCGCTGACATTGGGCGTCGCATTTGCCGGATGGTTGATTGTGTTCGCCTTGCGTCGCACCGTGTCATTGGCATCGCTCGCAGCCGTGATTGTGCTCCCGTTTGCAGCGTTCCTGCTGCCGGGAGTAGACCAAATCATCGCTGCTTACACTGTCCTGCTCTCTCTGTTTATCGTATTCACGCACAGGCAGAACCTTGCGCGGCTACTGGCCCGCACGGAGAAGCCGGTGCTCTGATAGCTTTCATGCGTACATGTATTCTTGGTGCGGGCAATTGGGGTACGACACTTGCCGTTGTGCTCGCCCGGGCCGGGCACGAAATTACGTTGTGGGTGCGCGATCCGGGTGCTGCCTCAGAAATCCGACAAACGCGCGAGAATCGAATTTACCTGCCGGGTGTCAAGCTGCCCGAGCAGATCGCGGTTGTCGACGGATTGTGCGCGGCACTGAGTTCGGCGGAAGTTTGTTTCCTTGCCTTGCCCGTGCAGCAAGTGAGATCCGTACTGAAACTTGAACATGAGCTTCTGCGCGAAAAGACGATTGTCAACCTTGCCAAGGGCCTTGAACAGCATTCGCGGCTGAGAATTTCCGAGATCTGTCAACAGGAGATTCCCGAATTCCGTTCGGAGCGATATGTGGTGCTCTCCGGCCCGACAATTGCTCCCGAAATTGCAGGAGGACTTCCGGCTTCGGCTGTCGTCGCGTCCGTCTCGGAAAAAACGGCGACGGCAATTCAGGAAGCGTTTTCCAATCCGCTGCTGAGACTCTATACGAGCGACGATGTGTGCGGAGTCGAAGTGGGCGGCGCAATCAAGAACATCATCGCCATCGCCGCCGGAATCTGCGACGGGTTAGGATTGGGAATGAATGCAAAGGGCGCGTTGCTCAGTCGCGGTCTGGCGGAGATGACACGACTCGCCGATTGCCTCAACGCCAATCGGAAAACCCTTTTCGGTCTTGCGGGTATGGGCGACCTGGTCACCACTTGTTTCTCGCCCCACAGTCGCAATCGCCGTCTGGGGGAATCCATCGGCGAAGGATGCACGCTCAAAGAATCGCTTGAAAAAACCGTAATGGTCGTTGAAGGAGTCTGGACCGCGGGCGCCGCACTCGAACTTGCGCATGAATTTCGCATCGATCTCCCCATCACTCAGGCGGTCGGCGAAATTCTCCTTAACAACAAGCCCGCAAAACACGCGGTCCACGAACTCATGACAAGAAGACTGAAGCCTGAAGACTGAAGTGCTCGCCGAACTCGCCGCCCATTCGTGTCGCGGCGAGGCGGAGCTTCTGAGGACTCAACAAAATAAGCAATCTCAATTGAACAAACAACATGTCCGATTCACTGCTGCAACAACCGCAAGTCTATATCGAAGACGTCGGCAAATTCGTCGGCCGGTCCGTAACGATTAAGGGCTGGCTTTACCATAAGCGATCCTCCGGCAAGATACGTTTTCTCCTCGTGCGAGACGGTACCTCGCTCATCCAGTGCGTTGCGTCGCTGTCCGATATCGGCGAGCAGAGCTTTCAGGCCATCGACGAGATGACTCAGGAATCGTCCGTCGTTGTGCAGGGCAGCGTACGCGAAGATAAGCGGGCTCCGGGAGGTTATGAACTTTCGTTGACCGCGCTGCAGTGCATTTCCGTTGCAGAGGAATATCCAATCTCCCCCAAAGAGCATGGCACGGCATTCCTCATGGATCACCGCCATCTCTGGGTGCGCAGCAAGCGACAGCACGCGATTCTCCGCATTCGCCACACGATCATAAAGGCGATTCGTGATTTCTTCGACTCGCGCGGCTTCACGCTGTTCGATCCGCCGATTTTTACTCCCGCCGCCTGCGAAGGCACGTCGACGCTGTTCGTTACGGACTATTTCGGCGAGCAGGCGTATCTCACTCAATCAGGCCAATTGTACGGCGAAGCCGGTGCCATGGCCTTCGGGAAAATCTATACCTTCGGTCCCACGTTTCGCGCGGAGAAATCCAAGACTCGCCGACACCTCACCGAATTCTGGATGATCGAACCGGAAGTCGCCTACATGGATCTCGAAGGCGACATGCAATTGGCCGAAGCGATGATCGAGTACATCGTTGAACGTGTGCTCGAAACTCGCAAGGATGAACTCGAAGCGATCGAGCGCGACACCTCCGTGCTCGGAAAAATCCGCCGACCGTTTCCGCGGATTACTTATACTGAAGGCATCGAGATTCTCAAAAAACACGGACACGAAGTGGAGTGGGGCGCGGATATCGGCGGCGACGAGGAGACCACGATCTCCAACCAATTCGACCGCCCGGTCATGATGCACCACTTCCCCTCCGCAATCAAAGCCTTCTACATGAAGCGCGATCCATTGGATGATCGTCTTGCTCTCGGTTTTGACATGCTTGCCCATGAAGGAAAAGGCGAAATCATCGGCGGAGGTCAACGCGAGGACAATATCGAGTTGCTCGTGCAGCGTATCCAGGAGCACGACCTGCCCATGGATGCCTACGACTGGTATCTGGACCTCCGTAAGTATGGATCAGTTCCGCACGCCGGGTTTGGACTCGGGCTCGAGCGCACCGTGGCGTGGGTT
>CAZGVT010000124.1:0-7581 GCA_964529255.1 uncultured Alphaproteobacteria bacterium
ATCTCGATCGTCCACACGTCGTCATGCACCCAATAGAGGTGGATGTCAAAGCAATCGTTTGTCCCATAGTAGGAGTCCGGATCGAACGGGTCGCCACCAAAAAGCAGCGTATCCGGCGGATCCAGCGGATCGCAATCGACATCGCAGTTGGTCGCTAACGCATTGCAACCTGCCGCCAGAGTCAGCAGCGGATAGCCACCGGGCCCATCAATGCCGCTGCCTTCCAACGTGTACACGTAATTTTCAAATGCACAGACCTGCAAACACAAGCTCGTGCCGGAGTAAATCACTCCGGTCGACGGGCTGCAAGGCTGGGCGAAACCGGCGCCCGCGGCCAACAGCAGCGCGGCGAGCACGGCTCCAATCATCAACAATTTGCCACTCTTCATGCGGTCACTCCCAAGGGTTTTGGTTCATCCAGACTGATTGCAGATTACGATGATTCCCGTTGGGGGACTACTTCAGGAAAAGGAGTTTCTTGCTGTCCGTATAGCTGCCGGCCGTCAGGGTGTAGGTGTAGATACCGCTGGCGAGGCCTTCGGCGGACCAATTCAGGGTGTGGTGACCGGCTTCCATGTGGCCGTTCAGCACGGTGGCAACTTCGCGACCCAGCAGATCGAAAACCGTGAGGCTGACCATTTCATTGGTCGGAAGGTCGAACGCGAAGGAAGTCTGCGCGTTGAACGGATTCGGGAAATTCTGCTGCAGCGAGAAGGCGGTCGGGATGTTCGCACCCGGCGTAGCTTCAACCACAACCGGAGCGCCGTTGTCGCTGTAAACATGGTTGCCGTTGGCATCCGTGTAGTGCAGCTTATAGTAGTAGGTGCGGCCATTGATAACGCTGCGATCGGTCCATGAATAATCGCGGCGGGTGGCGCTGCTTCCAGCGGCTTCTCCGCGATGTACCTCGCTGTAGACGCCGTCACGCTCCAGCGAGCGGGTGACGACGAACTGCTCCGTATTGGTTTCGCTGGCGGTGGCCCAGTTCAGGGTGACCGCGCGATCGCTCGGGGAAGCGGTAAAGCTCAGCATTTCAGCCGGGAGCACGAAGTCCGAACGCCAGATGCAAACGCAGCCGGGGCCTTCGCCACAATAGGTCATCACGAGGAAGATGCGGCAGCCGGGGAACACGCGAATACGATACGTAAACAGCGTGGTGTCGATGCGCGGGCATTCCGGGTTGTCACAATGCGTGTCGTTCGGGTCGCAGCCATTGGTCACAGTGACTTCAACGAGCGGCGGAGTGTAGTCCGGATCCTCGCAATAGATTGGAATCGAGTAGGTTCCGTGGCAGATGGTCGCGCAGAAGGACGTATTGATGTGGATCGTATCGGGCAGTACCGGCACGCAATCGCCTTGCTGATAGCCATACTCAGTGTCGCGCTCGGTGAACTCACCGGCAACGACATCCAGAGTATCCCATGTCTCAAGCACGTACGTCGGATTGTAATTCTCATCATAGAACTGTGCCCAGATGCGAAGGGCGTTGTAGTCGCCGGTCGCAATGTCACCGGGGTTTACCTCGGTCTGGCACATGAACAGGTCCACGTCATCGGCATGAGCGCCGGCTTCCAAACCCTGGGTCGCTTCGTTGTACCAGAAATACTGGCCGCTGAGGAAACCGTCCGGATTCGTCTGCTCCACGTAAACAGTGGCGTGGAACGGGCCGTCGCCCTTGATGACGCAGTACATGTTCTGTTCGTGCGGGTCGAAGCCGACGAACAGATATTCGGTCGCAAAAACAGTACACGTGGTCGTCAGTGTGACCAACAAAGCAAAAATAGTCGCGAGTCGCTTCATCCTAAAACACTCCTTTTCGGCTTTGACCTGCACACTCGAGGCAGGCCGTCTGAAACGGTTACACTCTATCACCATACTTGTGATGCCTAATATAGTACGACGGTCAAAAGCTGTCAAGGCCTATTCGTTGGTTTTTGAGGATTCTTCAGAGTGTTTCTTGATCTCTAAGGTCAGCCCAAGGCATTGCTAACCGTACTGTTTATATTACATTTAGCGGCGTGTCTGGGTCGCCATCATGGTCCTATGGGGCAGATTGTGAACTGTCCGCACGGGTTCTGTTGACATCTACAAGAGGCTTGAGTGCGAATCCCGACCCGCTTTTCCTCAACTGACGCAACTTAAATGACCCTACCCAAAAGCAGCTCATGTCCTATGCGAAACGCACTAAACCATGCTCCATGCTTCACAAAGGCTGTCGTTCCCGAAATCCGCCGGCAATGGTATGCCAATAGCCAACCCTGGGTTCTCCGTATCTCCAGCAGAGGTAGACCGGACCCCCGTCGCGCTCTGAAGGGAAATCCACGAGCACCGGCTGAAGGCCCTTCAGTTCGACGCCGATTTCGAGCAATTCACCGACGAGTGTGTCTATTTGATCCAGCAACTCCCGCGCCGCCGCCTGCTGGTGCGGAGGAAGGTCGGATATCTCTACCGCCCTGTAAATGAGTGCGATCCCGCCCGAGATCCCTCCAAGTGTTTCGATGACGCCGGTTAGGTCCTGGGTGATCCGCTGGATCAGCGGAAGTGCGCGGTGAGCCTCTTCCAGCGTGAATGTCTTTTCCGGGTGGGCCACTAAACTCGCGGAAAGAAAAGGCCTTCGGCAGTCGCGGACGTCACGCGGTCGACCTCGTCGGGAGAAACGCGAAAGACATCGGACAACGCCAATGCGATTTCACGGACGTGCATCGGTTCGCAGCGTTTGCCACGAAAAGGCGCCGGTGCCATGAAGGGAGCATCGGTCTCCAGCATGAACCGCTCGAGCGGTAGCTGCCGGGCGAGGTCGGGAAGTTTGGAATTCTTGTAAGTGATATTGCCGGTGAAAGATACATGGAATCCTTGTTCCAACACCCGCTGGGCATACTCAAGACCTTCGGAAAAACAGTGAAACACCCCGCGAGTATTGCCCATGTGCTCGACCACTTCAATCGTTCGCGTGCCCGCCGCGCGATGATGAATGATCGCGGGCAATCCTGTGTACGCGGCCAGGTGCAGCATGCGTTCAAACAGTTCTACCTGCCGCTCGATGTTGGTTTCTCCGCGATAAATATCGAGACCGATCTCCCCGATCGCGACGACGGCAGGATCTCCGGCCATCGCTTCGATCCACAATAAATCGTCCTCGCTGACTCTGTCAACTTCCGAAGGGTGCACTCCCACGGCGGCGAACACGATTCCCGGGTATCTCGAAGCCAGCGCGAGACACTGCTCGGCCGTTGTCTTATCAACGGAGATCGTGATGATCTTGTTCACTCCCGCCGCTTGCGCACGGGAAATCACCTCATCAAGATCGCTCGCGAAGTCGGGATAATAAAGGTGGCAGTGTGTGTCGATCACAATCGGGATAAGGGATGAAGTGAATCAAATTCTCCGCTCTTAAGAGTGTAACTCAAAATTACCTGAGCAGGATTTATGCTTGCCGAGCCGGGCGAAGCACAACGCACTGTTCAGTACATTCACCGACTCTCTGTGCTTCACTCGGCCGGAACCGCCCAAGATCGCGCTTGGCCCTGCTCGGCATGAAGAGTCCTACTCCCATGTTTTTGGAACAAGCTCTGGTGGTCTGTCCGCTGTCTGCCGGCTTCAGATTCCCTGCGTCGCACTTGAGACCGCCATCGATTCATTGAGCACGACCGCTCTTCCTCCGGAACTCCACCACTCCACGAGATGCTCGAAAATCAGACTGCGCTCCCTCCGGCAATGTTCTTCGAGAGCCTTTAGCCCCGGAATCAGCGGCTGCATGGGCTTGTCATAGCCGTAATACTTGGCCGTGCGGCGGGTTTCCCTTTGCGTGAAGAGCGGCAGCGTCTCAATCCAGACGTCCAAATCGTGAAGCTGCCCCAACAATTCCTGAGCCTGCTTGCAGGCCTCGATTCTGGACTTCAACTCATCGGCAAACAGCGGGGCAAAAAGTTCCAGTGTGTATCGCAAATGCTTTGCGGCGATGCGCATCTCATGGTGCGCGGACGTAGACTCGACATTCCGGAGACACTCTTCAAGTTCGCGCAGCTCACCGGCTCGCTCTTGCAACTGAAGTTCCGCGAGCGCGATCAGCGGCGGCACACGCTCGCGGGATTCCGCCGGAAGAACTTCGCCGCTTGGCTCCATCGAATCAGTTGTCGCAACGCTGTCGCCCGACTCCGCGACGGCGCTCGCATCGTCCGGCTCCTCCAACCCATGCAGCGCGGCGCGGCGTTCATTTACAACGGAGGCATCCTCGAATTTCCGAAGGGCCTCCACGACCCGCTTCTGCAGCTTTGCGCGTGATTGTCGTTTGCGGAGGAGTAATCGCACCACTCCGGGCAGGATTTTTTCATCCGTGAGCTTGGCACAAAATGCTTCCAGAAAGGCGATCTGCACGTCCAGATCACGCGCGTCGGCGAGCGCCTTTCGCAACGCGCGGATTTGACGATGCCAGCGCTTGAACGGCTTCGGCGGAAACAGGGCGGCAAAAACATTCAGCGCCACGTTCAACCTCCGGCTCGCCACGCGCATGCGATGAACATGCTCGATGTCCGCAGACTCGCGCACGCCGTCTGCCTCCTTGACCAGCGCGCGCAACCGCTTGCGCAGCGATTCGGCGGCAAATTGCACAAGGGGCGTGACCGCGGATTCGGCTTGCAGGGAGAGGGTCATGCGTCGGCCTCGGCCCGGAATCGCGAGAGCAGCAGCCGGTAGACGGCGGCGACCGGCGTTCGCTCCAACAGATAGACGAGAAGCGAATTCAGCATGATGCTGGCGAGGATTACGGCATAGGTAATGTCCTGAATGATCTCGCCGCCGGCGATGCCCTGCTGGAGCGGAATCGAAGCCAGCACGGCGGGTGCAAGACCCTTTGGACACATGATCGCGGCGAACATACCGTCGTTTCGCGGCATACTTTTCGGCAGGGCAAAGTGGACAACGGGGATGCGAACAAGAAAAATCGCGATCGTAATCATGCCGCCGACTGACAGCGGAGTAACATCGGCAAGTTTGATCGAGAGGCCGATGTAAACGAAGAAGAAGGTCTTGAGCAGGAAGACGGCGTCGGAGAAGAAGAGGCGTTCACGTTCACCCAACGAGATGGGGTCATCGGGCACGTATTTTTCAATCCACTTCAGATTGAACCGTTCGATATTTCCGAGCGTGACTCCGAAGGCCAGTGCGGCAATCGCGCCGCTGAATCCGATCAGTTCGATGAGCCCGTAAAGCACGAAAACAACAGCCGGTGTGGTGAAAATGGAGTTTTGGATTTCTCGCACGCGATTCAGGAACGCGGACCACACGAGCGCGGTCGCGCTGCCGAAGACAACGGCGACAAGAAACGCGGCAAAGATGGAACCGATCATCTTTCCAACAGCAATTTCCCCGGCCTTGTGAGCTTCGAGAAAGCCGAGGGCGGCCACGATGCACAGCACGTCGGTGATCGCCGACTCCAGGAAGAGAATGGCCCGCGTTTCCGTTTGCAGGTGCAGTTTGGAGATTAGCGGCATGACAACGATGGATGAAGTGCCACCGAGGATGGCACCCAGCATCAGCGACAGCATGAGCGGCAGGTCCGTGAACCTCCATGCCAGGAGTCCCACCATGGCGGCGGTGACCACAAAGCTCGACAGCGTGAGGGCCAGCGTTCCCTTGAATGCTCTCCTCACGTCGCCGAGATGCAGGCCTATTCCGCCCTCAAACAGAATAATGACGAGCGTGATGGTCGTGAATACGGGGCCCACCGCACCGAATGTCTCCGGGGAAACGACCCCCAGTGCCGGGCCGAGCGCCACTCCGATCAGCAGCAGCAGCAAAACATCGGGCACCTTCCAGCGCGAGAAGAACGCGGCGAACAGGTACGCGAGGAAGACCAGCAGCCCCACAAAGGCAATGACCAGTGCAGTCGTCATCTCGTGGCGTTTCGATAGAGGTTTGCGTGCTCACGTTCCGGGCGGGTAACGCCCGGAAAGAGGGCACGAAGTTTATAGCTTATCTGTGCTAACGCGCCTCTGCGGGACAGCATTTCGAGAATCGGCACGTGGCAATATCCATATAGTGATTTCTCCTTCACGGGCAGTACATGTATCGCCTTGACGACGACGCGGACCTTGTCGCCTTGCTTCCGTTTCAGTTCCATGAGCGACTCAACCGTAAACACCGAACTTTTTCGATCCTCGTGACTTTTCCGATCTGTTGGTTGCGTGCGCCGAGTTTCATACTTTCTCCATCTGTTCCGCTTCCTCAATCGTGCGGTGAATTTTTTTCAGCACCAGCAACAGCATGGCGAATGCCGCCAGTGACGCGAGCGCCATGAGTGCGAAGAATGTGCTGTGCGCGTAGTTGGTCCAGACAAAACCCACTTGCCCGGCCAGCATCCCGCCGAGTGCCGTCGCGGCGAACCAGCCGCCCATTAACAACCCCTGTTTGTGCGACGGTGCGAGCTTCGAAACCAGTGACAATCCCATCGGCGAGAGGCACAATTCCGCCAGCGTGATCATCGCATAAGCGCTGATCAACCAGTTCGCGCTCACTTTGGCGGTATCGCCGCCCAGCCAGGCCGCCGTGGCCATGATCAGATAGGTAACGACGGTAAGCAACATGCCGATCGCGATTTTGGAGGCCGTCGCGGGTTCTCGCTTGCGATCACGCAGAAACGTCCAGAATCTAACCAGCAGCGGCGTAAATAGCAAAATGAAAAATGGATTTACCGATTGGAAAATTTCCGGCGACCAGCTCGTTTCGGTGTTGTCTCTTGCCCAGAACGTCAGCGTGTAGCCGTTCTGTTTGAAGGCCATCCAGAAGATCACCACCACCGCGAAAATCAGCAGCAGCGCAACAATCCGGTCTCGCTCCTGCTTCGGAGTCAGCGCGCGCGCGCCGCTGTGCACTTGTGTTATACGCGTGCCGGGCCGAATATCTCCCGCGATGACGTGCCGTTTGAAAATCTGAAAGATCACCAGCGAGAAGACCATCCCCACTCCGGCCGCGCCGAAGGCATAGTGGAAGCCGTAGTTAGCCCGCAGGTAGGCCGCGACCAGCGGCGACAGAAACGCACCGAGGTTGATCCCCATGTAAAAAATGTTGTACGCGTCGTCGCGCTTTTCGGGCAGGTGATGATAGAGGTTGCCGAGAATCGTGGAGATGTTGGGCTTGAACAATCCATTGCCGATAATCAGGCAAATCAGCCCCGTGAAAAAGAATGGCAGCGGTGAAAACGCGAGCGAGAGATGCCCCAGCCCCATGATCACGCCGCCGATGATGATCGCTTTGCGGAAACCAAGATAGCGATCCGCCAGCCACCCGCCGATCAGCGGCGTGAAATAGACGAAGCCGATGTAGAAGCCGTAAATCCGGCCCGCGTTTTCGGTCGTGAAGTGCAGCGCCTCGTCCATATACAGCGTGAGGATCGAGAGCATGCAATAGAAACTGAACCGTTCCCACATTTCGGTGAAAAACAGGACCGGAAGGCCGGGGGGGTGTTTTTTGTGCATGGTTATTGTAATGTCGTGCGGTGCTTCCTTGGTTCACCCTATACCGTAGCGCGTTGCTTGCAACGCCTCCGTAATTCAACCCATACCGTAGCGCGTTGCTTGCAACGCC
>CAZGVT010000124.1:7681-8869 GCA_964529255.1 uncultured Alphaproteobacteria bacterium
TTGCTTGCAACGCCTCCGTAATTCAACCCATACAGTAGCACGTTGCTTGCAACGCAATTCCAAAAACCCACCGAAGCGTTGCAAGCAACGCGCTACAATGTTTGGACGCCGTATAGTTATCGGGACGATTTCAAACCGATGATGCGAACCGAATGGACAAGGACATGAGCATGTCCCTACAATGTATTCAATACCGTGTTGGGATAATAATGCCGGAGAATCTGCTCGACCGACCATCCGGCTTTGGCCATGGCGGCCGCTCCGAGCTGGCACAGGCCGACTCCGTGACCCCAACCGCCGCCAGTGAGCGTGATCGCATCATCCGTGTAGTCACAGACGAAAAATGACGAGGGCAAATGCGACGGCGACAGCGCGCGGCGGATGTTGAGCTCGCCGTAAATTACACCCCCCCCTGCCCCCCCGTGAACGGAGGGGGAAACAGACCCGACGATTTCCAGTATCAAAATTCTTCCCGAAGGTCCGCGACGGAGGATTTTGAATTCACGGATCAGGCCAAGATCAAAACCGGTTTTGTCGCGGATGAGCTCGCCCCACTCCGCGCGGGTGCGAGTGAACGACCAGCGGAACAACGGATCCTTGTCCCACGGATCGGGATAGGGAAACAGTTTGTCATTGCACCACGCGGGTGGATGCGCAAGCACAAATTCGCGCGCAGCGTGCTCGTCGGTCAAGTCCGGCACGGGAAAATCCCCGCACGCGCGCACCTGAAAGTAGTCCGGCCCGTTTTCTCCCCAGCACGATTCGTACAGTTCACTGATACCGCCGCAGGCCTTGGCATAGCGAGCATCTACGATGCGATTCTTACCCCCCTTAGTCCCCCCACGGGATGTGGGGGAAAACTGCGAAACCAGCACAATCCCCGCACTCTCTCTTATCGGCGCTATTACAGCATTCGCTTCACGCACCACTCCTTGATAGCATTGACAGTGATCATCGTTGCAAAGATCGAAGCCGTCGGCGAAGTGATGGCGGTTCGCCGTAGCGAGCACGGTCGAACGCGCGGCGATAGCTTGCGCTTGCGAAAATGCCGGCGGAAGATCGCTGCGCATCTCCGATCCCACGGCGCTCTCCAGATACGATTCGAGCGGCAGTTCGTTGGCTGCGGTTAGATTACCCCCCCCTGCCCCCCCGGCCCCACCACACAAAATGCGGGGGGTGGGGGGCGGC
>CAZGVT010000125.1:0-8756 GCA_964529255.1 uncultured Alphaproteobacteria bacterium
CCACGTCAATGCGAGCGCCACGACTTCGGCGGCTGCTTCCTCGCGACGATCTTCCGGCAGCCGCGAAAAGCAGGCATTGGACCTGCTGACCAGTTCGCCGTGATGCTGGGAGATCCAGGCGTTGGCCTGTATCGACGCGTCAAGCAGAAAATCGGAGAGCGCGGTGAATCTCTCACAATCGGGGTCAACTTCCGAACGGTTCCGGCAATTCTCTCTGAGGTCAATGCGATCTTCGCACCCAAGATGCACGGCGGAGAGCAAAGTGCCGATCCTGCCTATGTCCCGCTTCATGCTTATCGCGATGCGGGTACGCTTTCGCCGTGCGTAGTCCTGTCACCCCCTGAAGACTGGCAATGTGAGAAGCGCAGCGCAGCGCAATCTGCCGACGCGGAGGCCGCCGCAATTGCACAATATGTGTCTGATCAGGTGAGGCAAGCCGGGTTCTCGTTTGGAGACGTGGCGATTCTGTTCAAGTCGCGCACCAAGCTCGAACAGCTTGAGAATGCGCTGAAGCGCCGCGAGATTCCCTTCGACGTTTCCGGCAGCATCCACTATGGCCGCCGCGCGGAAATCCTCGCACTGCGCACCGCCGTCGCGGCGATTGTCAATCCCAATGACGAGATGAGTGTCGTCGGTGCGTTGCGGTCACCGTTCTTTCCGTGTTCGGACGAGGAACTGCTTGCGCATCGTCTCGGCGGGCGTGACTTCACCTATACGACCGCTTCATCTGACTTGCCTGCAGTCGACCGGGCATTCTCCACTCTACGTGAATTACATATCGCAGCGCGCAATGAAACTCCCGCGCGAGTGTTACGCAGACTATTGGAACAGACTCCCGCACTGGAACTCTTTGCGATGAAAAAGGGGGGTGCCGCGCGCGTTGCGAATTTACTCAACACCGTAGAAATCGCCCGCACACTGGGTGCCGCTGCGACTTCCAGTCTCCAACGGTTGATTTACTTTCTGACCAGGATGGAGGAGCAGTCATCACGCCATGAGGATGCGCCATGGACGGATGCTTCGGATTCGGTCGTGCGATTGATGACGTTTCACCATGCGAAGGGTCTGGAATTCCCCGTTGTAATCTTGTATCGCATGGGACAAGTACCGAAATCCAGGGAGACTATTTTGTGCGACCGGGAGCGGAGCCGGATAGAGCTGAAGTGGACGGGTCAGGGGGAGACTGAAGGGTTTGACGCGTTGCTTGCAAGAGATCGAAGTCAGCGTCAAAGCGAGCAGTTGCGCTTGTTATATGTGGCGATGACGCGCGCGCGTGAACAATTGGTTTTGCCGCTCTATTGGGACGCCATTGACAAGAAAGACGACGGTTCGCTTGCTTCGGTCGTGCGAGATCGATTGCCTGTCGATATCGATGGGACGATTGACACAAGCGGCACGAAGTGGACTATCGTTCGCGGCAATCCCGCTGAGGACACGGACAGATTTCTCGATGCTCCGCGATTTTCACCACAAATACTGTTACAAGCGCGCGGAGCTGTTGCGTCGGAACCCATTTCACAAAGTCAGGAAATTGACAGGAGCAGTTTTGCGGATTTATTCCGTCGGAACAGCGAATTTGCCTCCGCAAGCAGTCCATCGAGAGTGAAGTCGAGTGGAGCGCCGTCGTCCAACAATGAAGATACAAGGAGTGCGTTGCGCTTCGGTTCGATGGTTCATGCCGTGATGGAGCGAGTTGCATTGCCAAGCGGCCGGGACTTGAATGCTGTCCTGGCAAGCATGCAGGCGGAATTCGGCGCTGACGAACTGGAGGCGGAGGCCATAGGCAGGACCCTGGAACAGGCACTGAAGCATCCGGAGTTTCAAGGTTTGATCGCGCATGGCGAGCGTCTTCTGCGCGAGGTTCCGGTCACATTTCTTGACGGCGAGCGTCTCAGCGAAGGCATCGTCGATCTTGTCGTCGCGCAGCCGGATAGATTGACCATCGTCGATTACAAGACAGACTGCGTCGCCCGGCATGAAATTGGTCAAAGAGCGGAAATATACGCGGAGCAGCTTGGGAGATACAAACGCGGGCTTCAGGCGGCCACCGGACTGCCCGTCGATAATTGCTATTTGTTCTTCATGCGTCCCGGAGTGCTGGAGAAGCTGGAGCTAAACGACTGAGAACAAAGCGGGGCCGGATAAAACCGGCCCCGCCACCTGGGAGAGCTGCTCAGGGAGTCGCAGCCTTGGCTTACTTCAGCAGGATCATTTTCATCATGTCGGCACGCGTGGCGTTACTCAGCCGCGCCAGATAGACACCGGCGCTGAACGGCGACGCATCGAACTCGATCTCGTGAGTTCCCGCCCCAAATGATCCGGCGATCAACGAACTGACGCGCCGACCGTCCACGGAGAAGATATCCAATCGGACATCGGAAACCTCGGACAACTCGAAGACAATCTTCGTGCTCGGATTGAACGGATTCGGATAGTTGCCAACCAACTTGAATTCACCCGGCAGGATGGTCTCGCTGATCGCATTTACCTGCGCGGTGCCCAATTCGTGACGCGAACCGTCAAAGTCCACTGCCCACAGGCGGTATTCGTAACTCCTTGCCGATAGAGCGGCGCGATCGGTGAATGCATAGTGGGCCGAACCCGCCTCGGTGCCTCGACCGTCGACACGAGCGATGGCGCTCCAGTCAGAGTCATCACTCCGGCGCTCCACGCTGAAGTACTCATTGTCCGTCTCGCTGGCAACCGACCAGCTCAATTCGACGCCTGCATCCGAGCGCTCCGCATCGAAGGAGATAAGTTCGGCACTCAGTGGATTGTCATCGCAATAGAGCGACAGCGTGTAAGTTTGCGCATCCGCCGAGTTGCCGCGCCCCTCGATAATGATCCAGTAGTCGGCACCCGGCACTACCGACGGGAGGTAGACAAGATGCGGATCAGTGGCGATACAGCTGTCCCGGTTGCAATGTGTGAGAATGAAAATCTGCAGATCGTAGTACTGCGTTGCTCCGGCGGTCCACTCGAGCGAGATCCACATGGGACTGTTGGTACTTGGGTAGACGCGGTAGACGTGCGAATTTCCGTTCCACTGAGTCGATCCGGTACAGGGCGGATAACGGTTGACGTCGTCATGAGTGTTGCCACTGTGCAAGTTGGTGGTGAGCACCGTATCGCAGGTGAGCGGATCCGGGTTACACCAGGCATGTGCGCGATTTGCGGTCAAGGCAAGGGCAAGCAGTGCCGCAACCATCGAAAAGACTCTTAACCTACTCATCGTCATCGTCTCCTTCTATATACTAACGGGCGTGTACGTGTCGGGCGGCATATCATCCACACGGCTAAATATACTCTCGTGGCCGGGGTTTGGGCAACGCTGAATGATTCCCTCGGCTTGTTATGACAACCTAAGCTGCCGCTTATCACCTTCGATCGCCTGAAGCTTCCGAATCCCGTTGGATTTAAAAGTTTTTGAGAATTGTCCGTTGCCGAACGATGGCGGTCAGCGGTCGCGGGTCAACAAAAACGGGTCACACAAAAAGTGCGACCCGCTGCAGCCTTTGCCTCTCATCGGGATGAGGACGAAGGAAATTCTCTCAGTTCAGTCGAATGGTCGTGATCTGGTCACTGCTATTGATGGTCAACTGTGTCATGTGGAAGTCATTACAAAGCACGACGATTTCGTAGTCACCGTAGACGTCCGAAGGATCGGGAGGAAAATATTGGAAGCTTGCAAAGTTATCGCTTGTCGGGGCGTCGAGATAAGGCAAACCGAAGGGGTCGACCAGCGTCGCACAGAGCGCCGCAACATCGGCGTGTCCGGAGGTGGGGTAAGCCCCCCACTCGGCGTCATACATGGCGAGGGCCTTGCGGATCAGTTGCACGTCGTTGATCGCCGCGCCGACATAAGCGCGATTGTGGACCTTGTTGAACTCGGTCATTGCAATCATCGACAGGACACCGATGATGACCACGACCATCATCAGATCCAGAACTGTGAATCCGCGCTGGGAAGACATGAGTTACGCTCCTTATCTCTCAGCGGGAGAAGTATGCAATTCCGAGACCAGCGCTTTGTGCAGAAAGAACAAGAAGTAGCGTAGTGTTGCGTCAGCGCCACAGGATGCAGACTGCAAACATCTGGTCCAATTGCTCTGGAGTATTATTTGCCACTTACGTCACTAAGGTTTGGTCTAAACTTTAACCTGTTATATCCTATGAGCGAAAACTCCTTTGACATCGTGGTGATCGGCAGCGGCCCATCCGGACAGCGAGCGGCTATTGCGGCGGCCAAGCAGGGCCGGCATGTGGCCTTAATCGAAAGAATGCGGCAGATGGGCGGCGTCAGCGTCTCCACCGGCACGATCCCCTCAAAGACCATGCGCGAGGCCGTGCTCCATTTGTCGGGCGTGCGCGAGCGCGCGTTTTACGGCGCCGCTTATCGTGTCAAGGACAATATTACGGCGGACGACGTACTCTCGCGAACGCACACAGTGATTGCCCGGGAGCGGGAAGTAGTCCGGCATCAACTCGACCGCAACGGGATCAGGCTGATCCAGGGGACTGCATCCTTCGCCGGACCGCATCGCGTGGATCATGAGCACGAAGGGCATCATGGTTGCGTCGACGGAGAATTCATCGTCATCGCCGTGGGCACGCGACCCGCCTCTCCGCGCGGTGTTCAGGTGGACGGCGTGACCGTACACAATTCGGATACAATTCTCGAATTCCGAAAAATTCCCCGTACGATGACCTGCATCGGCGGTGGCGTGATTGGACTTGAATACGCCAGTATCTTTGCCGCGCTTGGTGTGCGCATAACGGTTGTGGATCTGAGCGCAACGCTGCTGGGTTTTGTCGACCGCGAGATTGTCGACAATCTCATCTACCAGTTGCGGGAATCCAATGTGGTGTTCAGGCTGGGCGAGAAAGTGGAACGCGTGCAGGTTGAAGGCAAGAACGGCCATCAGCAAGCTGTTACCTACCTGGAATCGGGAAAAGTCATCGCCAGTGAGGTAGCGCTTTTCTCCGCAGGCAGACAGGGCAATGCCGATTCGCTCAAGTGCGAGAATGCCGGACTGACTCCGGATGAGCGCGGCAGACTCAAAGTGGACGAGCACTTTCGCACGGAAGTCCCGCACATTTACGCGGTGGGAGACGTCGTAGGATTTCCGGCGCTGGCATCAACCTCTATGGAGCAGGGGCGCCACGCCGCATTGCATGCGCTCAAAATCTCGAACTGTGCGATGCACGATTTGTATCCTTACGGCATCTATACGATTCCGGAAATATCGATGGTTGGCGCAACGGAGGAACGTCTCACCGCCAGCTCGGTGCCCTACGAGACGGGCGTTGCGCGCTACCGCGAAATTGCGCGCGGACAGATTCTCGGCGATGACTCCGGCGTTTTGAAGCTGCTGGTTCACCGTGACAATCGCAAATTGCTGGGAGTGCACGCGATCGGCTCAGGCGCGACCGAGCTGATTCACATCGGTCAGGCGGTCATCGGACATGGCGGCACGATTGATTATTTGATCAACGCGGTATTCAACTATCCGACATTGGCCGAGTGCTACAAAGTTGCTGCGCTCGATGCATCCAATCGGATTGCGGCGGTAAGTCATGAGGAGGATGAAGCAGCGGTACTCGCCGAGGTCTGAGATTACTCGCGTGCCACATGTGGCGCGTCGTCCCGGGCTTCGCACCAGTCTTCCCCGAACAAATTTCCGGGCTCTCTCGGCTTGCGTGCGTACTCACCGAAGGAGTCCGAGCCCCGCTTGCTTCTTCCCCTCATAAGAATGGGGGGAAGGCGCGTACTACGCTTACCAATTGGTTTACCCTCTACGGCGCAACGGCTGTGATGGCATAAAAGTTCTTTGTTTCAGGCAGCGCCGGGATCGCATCCACATAGAACGTGTCCGGAGTCATGGCCACGAAATTGGCCGGTATGGTGGCGACATCAGGGGTCAATGATCGGTAGACATTGTAGCCCGAAACCGGCGCGGCCGATGGCTCCCAATTCAATTGCACGCTCGAAGGCGCAGCCCACTGAATCACCAGATTTCCGGCAGGCAGCACACAGGGCAACATGCTGATCGTGTAATTGCCGCAGGCAACCGGGTCGCAGGGCTCAAGAGTGATGATGTAGAATCCGGCGGCAAAATTCGCACAGCCATAAACGTGCATCGTCGCACAGTCCGGCGCGGTGTAGATGTTGTTCGCGCAGAAAGCGTTGTTGCCGATGTACATTCGCGAGCGGAAATCCGTCACGGCCGAGATCGTGTACAACCCTGCCGAACCGATGGTGAAACGAGCGGTGACTTCCTCGCCGGCGCCCAGGAGGGCGCAATCATTGCATTTCCCGCATGTCGTTCCGCTGACTTCAATCGGCGCATTGGTCACGTGATCGTACAGTCCACAAAAATTGGGATTGCACGTAGCGCCTTCCGTGATGTTAAACGTGAACGGACCGCTATTGACGTTGCAGCCGGAGATCAGAATGTAATAGGCACAAGGATCACTGCCTAAGCAGAGGCCGAAGCTTTGTGTCATCCCGCATTCTCCCTGAAACAAACAACTTAGGCGACCGCAGCAGCCGTGCTGGAAAAGGCTGAATTGATGGGTCGTGTTGGAGACCATGTTGAACGAGGTAATCCGGTCTGTTCCGGTATACTTGTACCAGACCCCCGGCCACAGCGGCGGATCACAGTCCGGGTCGGCGGGGAACGAATCCATCGCTGCGCTCGCCGTGGTACCGTGGATGGTTTGTGCTCCGCTGATCGAAATGGCGTTTTCGCAATCGTCGTTAAGCGGCGGCGAACAGGGCAGCACTTCCAGCATATAGTCACCGCAGTTGGACGGAGCGACTCCTTCGATGGTAACATAGCACACCCCCGCGATAAACAGGCAGGGGCTTGCCGATTGAACACCGCAGGAGTCGTTGTTGGAATAGTACGTAGCCGAGCAGGGTGTGAGCCCGATGTACATATACGTATTGAAATTCGATCCGCACAGTGAAAAAGTCCACCAGCCAAGTCCTGGAAGGCTGACGGGAATTACGACTTCGGCGCTGTTCTGTAGACTACAGTCGCCACACTCGTCGCACGTGTTTCCGCTGCGAGTTCCCGGCGCGAAAAGCGGCACTTCCAAGGACGGAGCGCAAGCAATCACCGGAGCGCATGGACTCCATTGCGTGTAGTGCAGTGTAAATGATCCCGTTGAACCGTCGCAACTGCTGACGAGCAGGTAATAGGTGACACCGTTCGCGAGGCAAACTTCAAGCGTGTCGGACGAACATCCGGTCGTTTGTCGATAGCAGCTAAGACACGGACAATTCCCGCAATAAAGACCAAGCCTTGCGGGAAATGTAGCATCGGCGGCCAGAACGAATCTGGCCATGCGACCTTGTCCGACAACTCGATACCAGACCCCAGGACCCTCGATTTCCCCTCCCGCAGCACAGTATGGCACATTGTCAATCGTCGCGCCTTCGGTAACTCCAGGATACGTCCCCGGTGAGATAAGAATCGCATTATTGCAGTCATCGTTGGGTGCGACACAGGGAGTGCTCACACACGGTCCACCAACGGCGGCATTGAGCTGGTAGTTACCGCTGGCTCCGCCGATGCCGTCGAGGATGATGTAGTAAGTAGTGCCGCCAACCGCAGTGAACGCGGCACAAGCGGAGTTCCCGCAATTGCTCCAGGCACACAGAAACGGCGCTCCCGTGCAGTTTGTCGTAATCGAGGCCGTATTCTCAAAATCTGAGCCGCAAAAGGAGAAAATCACGTTTTGGGTGACGGGCGAAGTGTAGCGGTAGACCACATCCGGCGCGACGCCGCCTCCGGCACATGTGGGAGTGTAATCGTGAGCGTAGCCGACCGTTGTGCCGACATCGCAGAAAGGAAGACTGGGAATGACGAGCGCGCTCGCGCAGTTCTCTCCACCCTGATCGAGCGAGCCACGGTCCCGGTCATTGACGAGATCAATTCCCGATGTCTCTGCCGTTGAAACCTGAGCATTCGTTAGAGTCGAGGTCAACACTCCGGTGATTGACAGACAAAACATCAACAGCGGTTTTTTCAAGTTCATCTCATATCTCCTTTGGATGAGCACGCGGATTTCGGCGGAACGGGGTGCACCAAAATGCGCATCGGCTGCAAGCAGGCCGACACTACTGATTGACCTTAATCTAAGCTAATTCTGACGCGAGGTCAAGAGTAGCATGACAGGAAACTCAATTTCATGGACGGCTCGACATGAATATTTGCACAGATGTATACTGGATCGTGCAGGTATGGTGATGGATTGCCAAAGCGCAGCCTCAGCGTCCTACATATTCAAGAATCTGGAGTTATACCGGCTGGGGAGGGCGCCGGTCGGTGAAAGACGTGCGGGATGTAACGGTACTTGAATCGAACTCGATCGGTGGCATCCGCCGCTTAGACCAAATGCATCTGCGCCCGCTCGGTAGTCGAGCGGGCGCATTTTGTTCATCGTATCGCAGCATCATACTCATCATACGGCGCAGGAAGTCCGATTCATAGCATATTCATCGAGTCAATTTGCGCACGGTGCCTGCGCCAGCACCGCCCAATGCTCTTCAACGTCGCGAATCACTTTTTTCAGTTGTCCGGAGGCCATCGGCTTGAGAAAATAACCCGTCACTCCGTGCGCCATCGAACAATTCAGATCGGATTTTTCCAACGAATCGGTGAGGATTACAATTGGAATCGTCATCAGTTGCGGATCGGTACGAAGGTCGTGCAGGAGATCGAATCCGCGTTTCTCGCGCATGTCCA
>CAZGVT010000126.1:0-8715 GCA_964529255.1 uncultured Alphaproteobacteria bacterium
GCAAAGTGGAGTGCACATAGCGACCGCGCGGTACAGCACATCCGGGATCACCACTCCGTCGAGAATGCAACTCGAGTCTGGCAACAAGTACTGCTCGAACTTCTCGGGCCGGAGAAATGAGCTGACTTACCGGCGGCGAAGGAGCGCACTTGTTGTCAACAGCATGAGCAGCAGCGCCCCGCCGGCACTGATCAGCAAGTTAGTCCACAAGGCGCCACCCATGCCGACACGAGCCGAAAAGGGTGATGCGGAGGTTGTTCGCTTCAGATATAGAAAAATATTCGGATTTCCAGACGAGCGATGTACCACTTCCGCATAGGCAACTCCAGCCACCGTACTATTCGCACTGACACTTTTGCCCGGTTCGAGTTCCTTGATCTCCGCAAGTCTCGTGGACAACGGCGACGATGAACTCACCAGGTCCCCGATCGCATCCGCAAACTCAATATCGCAGTTTAGTGCGGTTTCCCACTCTGTGGGAACCGTGCTCTTGCCGAGCAATGGCGGGATACGGCTCAAGCAAAAGTGGTCAACCAACTTTGCATTCTCGACGAGGGCATAGTCGGTGTGCGCTGCAGGATCACGAGACGACCGGCTTTGTATGAACTGGGAAACGTAAATCGCCGAGTGGATAGCAACAAAGGCGGCGAGAAAGACCAGGGAGCGGTGGAGTAACGAAACCGAGTCGTGGGAATTCAACATATAGGGCTCAAAGATAATCGAATTTGTCAAAGAGTCAATTCGGTCGCCAGCAATCGAAATGAGGCAGAAGGCCGCTATCGGTTGCAACGAACCGACCCTTTCATCGAACAATAAAATACAACAATTTGCAATGATTTAGGTTACTGTGGTTAGAATCTGTCTCAGTCCAGCGACTCCGGTACGACTCTTACAGTGCCGCCCGATATGGTAACCGCAACTTGGCGCACTATTCGCGCGTAGAAGGATTAAGTATGCAGCCGATGATCTTGCCCTATCGAGGCGCGTTTCCGGAAATCGACCCGACAGCCTGGATTGCACCGGGGGCGGTAGTAATCGGCAATACGGCGATTGGCGCCGAAAGCTCGATTTGGTTCGGCACCGTAGTTCGCGGAGACGTCAACACGATCCGCATTGGCGCAAAGTCCAATATTCAGGATGGCGCGATCTGTCACGTCACGATCGCCCGCGCGCCGTTGGTCGTGGAAGATTTGGTTACAGTGGCGCACGCAGTTGTCATTCACGGGTGCAGGCTTGAGCGCGGCTGCATGGTTGGAATCGGTGCAAGAGTCCTTGATCACGCGGTGATCGGCAGCGGGAGCATCGTCGCCGCGGGCTCCGTAGTCCTTGAGAAAACCGTAATACCGTCGGGCGAACTCTGGGCCGGTGTGCCTGCGCGGAAAAAACGCGACCTTGACCCCGCCGAAATCCGGCAATTGATCGACACCGCTGAAAGATACGTCAAATACCGATTGCATTTTACGGGAGCTGACGCAGCCATTTCTGAGAGCTGGCTGCCTCCGGAGGAAAGATGAATACCCACTCAAGCAACTTATCCAGAGGTCGAATGGCGGGCAATCGCAATAGTGCCGCTCCAACGGATACCGGCCAAGTCAAATGGTTTTCCGTCAAAAAAGGATTTGGATTTATCGAGACGGATTCCGGAGAGGAAGTGTTCGTGCACTTTTCGTCCATCGCCGGGAAAGGATATCGAGTCCTCGAGGCCGGCGACAAAGTGCAATTCGAAAAAGTGCCGGGTCCCAAAGGAAATCAGGCACTTCACGTTGTGGTTCTGAAACCGCAATAGCGCTGACTTTCATTGAATCGACGAGGGCCGCCCGATTGCCGGGCGGTCCTTTTTTGCATGTGAGCCTCGGGCAAGTATTTTGCGCTAAGCGATGCAGATGAATCAACGATAGAATTGGGTGTTGAAATGCTGCAACATCTGCTGGGCTGCGCGACCGCGATTGGGTTACTCATGGGATTTCACTCATTGGCACTTGCAAGACTTGTGTCACTGGGCTCAAACACCTCCTCTCTTGGCGGGATTCGGGTGGTGAGTGAGAACGCCCGCGAGATCGTGCTTGAATACGAGTTCAATGAAATCGCCGTCGACTCGATCGAGCGTGAATCGGGATGGAGAGTGCGAGCGGCGATCGAATCTGCCGGTCTGACGTCTGATCCCGGTTATCCCGAATTGCCGCAGAATACCGCGTGGATCGAAGTCGCGGGAGAAGAGGTAGAACTTGAGTTGCTCGATCTCTCAAGTTCGACTTACCGGTGGGGAATTCCCGATTGCGCGCCGATTCCAACTTCGCGCACGAGAAGTGTGCAGCCACAGCGCGTGGAAGACGAGTACTTCCTTACGTCCACGGATGTTTTCCCGTCTCTGGCGGCGGAAGTCGTAACGGAAGGCAGCTCCGGTTCGCGCCGCCTTGCGCTGGTGGTCTTTCACCCGGTCCAGTTTGACGCCGGTACGGAAGAGTGGCGTGTGCATCGCAAAATGAGAGTGCGATTGAATATCGGAGCAGGGAGGACTCTCGACGAGGAGACCCGGTCAGGCAGCCTACATCGCGATCCGATGGCTCGATTGATCCTGAATCCGCGCGACATGCCACCGCCGGCCGAGACGGCTCGACCGCGAATGCTCATCATCGCCGTCGACAACCTCCTGACTCAACTTCAGGAGTTCGTTGATTGGAAAGGCGAAGCCGGAATTCACTGTCATCTGGTTCCCGCTTCGACACTACCTTCCAGTGCAACGGACATCCGGGAGTTCGTTCGTACTTTTTCCGCCGAACTCGAATACCCGTTGGAATTCCTCCTGCTTGTCGGCGACGTCGATGCCTTACCCGCGTTCTTTGGAGTCGGCGGCAGTCTGACCGATCATCCCTATAGTCTGTTGACCGATGAAGATTACCTGCCCGATCTTTCAGTCGGCAGGCTTCCGTTCAATACTGCTGCGCAATGCAGCGATTGGGTCGATCGACTGCTGCAGTATGAGCGAAACGGAACGGTGAGCAATCCGCTCCATGCGACCGTGTTTTCAAGTTCGTCCGGTCTTGATCCGCTGCACGGCGCGCAACTGGGCGATCTATTCGAATCGCTCGGGATCCCGGTCACCCGATTGCAGGAACCGCAGACGGGTTCATTGTCGCAACTGGTGAACTCATTGAACAGCTCGCCGAATTGGGCATTCTACATTGGCCACGGTCACGCGCAGGGCTGGACGTCAGTCCACCCGGCATTTGGAATCGCTCAGGTGAACTCCCTGGACACGCTGAACCAATCGGTGGTAATAGCGGTCGCATGCGCCACCGCCGACCTCGACTTCCCGACCGGTTCGCTCGCCGAAAGTTGGGTGAACCGGCTGTCATCTACTGGACCGCTCACGTACTTTGGTGCGACGGAGAGCACGGCTTTTTATTACTCCGACACGTTGGGCATGGCCGCATTGCAGTCGTTAATGACCATCGAGAATCTCACGGTTGGTGAGGCCTCCGACTTCGGAAGAATGGCTTGTGCCGCCGCTTTTCCCCAGCCTCCCGGCGGCCTCACCGAAGAGACAATAGAGCAGTTTGTGCTGCTGGGTGATCCGTCGTTGCGAATTTTCACTTCGCAACCGCGAACTCCGTTTGTCGTTGTGCCATCCAGCATACCGATTGATCTCGATCAGTTAACTGTTACAGCCGAAGCCTCCGGTCAGCCGTTGGAGGGGGCAACCGTTTGTCTTAGCGGACGACCTCCCGGATTCTATGCCGTCACGACCACAAGCGCAGCCGGAGTCGCCAACTTTGCTCTACAGCTGGACGCTCCACAAGACCTCTCTCTCGTGGTCACCGGACCGAACCTCCGGCCCCACCGCTCACTGATTCACGTTGTGGGTATCGCCGGTCCGTACCTGCAGGCTTTGCCGATTCAGTTCGTGGATTCCGCCGGCGACCTCGATGGAAACGCCGATCGTGGCGAAGGCGGTAACTTACGATTCCGCGTCGTCAACTACGGTTCACTTCCCTCAGTACCTGCAACGATGCGAGTCACCACACACAGCAGTCTGATGACATTGGACACCGGATTCGTCTCGCTTCCCGCAATTGAACCCGGAGATACGGCTCTCGTGCCGGGCGAACTGGGATTCTCCGTGAGCATGGCGGCGGAAGAAGGTGACCAAGTATTGACCTCGGTTGAAATCGGTGCAGACGGGAGTTCGTTGCAAGTTCAGAATCAGTCCGTCGCATTGCATGCGCCGCTGTTCACGGCTCCTGTTTACTATCTGACCGAAGACTCCGGCGACGGCGATGCCAATTGCGAAGCCGGAGAACGGCTCCGCCTGCACATGAGATTCTACAACAGCGGCGCCGATGCTGCGCGTGGAATCCAAGTAGGTGTGCAGGAAAACTCGCAGCATGTCACTCTTGTCAACTCACTGGATTCAATCGCGCTCTGCAATCCCGCTGATTCAGTGCATGCTGAATTCGTCTTGCAAACGCAGACCACGCTGCAGCGAGGCGAACCGTGGAATTTCAATTTCTGGTTCGCGGCGTCGAACGTCGAGTTGACGAGTGGCTCGGGCTCTGTTAGAATCGGACTGATTCCGGTCTATCTCTACGTGCTCGACTCCGCTCCATCGCAGGTGGACGCGCTCGAAGGATCGCTCGCCAGTTTAGGAGTCGAGTTTCAGCGCGGAACCGAATTGCCCAGTCAACTATCTGCCTATGCATCGATTTGGATTTTCTCCGGCATTTTTCCCAATCAGGGATCATTGCCCATGGAAGACGCTGTCCGAATCTCATCATATCTCGAAACCGGCGGATGCTGCTATTGGGAGGGCGGCGATGTTTGGGCGTTCGATATGGAGACGCCTCTGCACGACTATTTTAGAATTGAGGGGGTGCAGGACGGAACGTCCGACGCCGGACCCGTCGCGGGCGAGTACGGTTCGCGATACGAAGAGTACCGCTTCCCCTACAATGGTGAGAACAGTTTCATCGATCAGATCGAACCCGAATCCGGTGCAATTGTGATGCTGCGCAATGCCCGGCAGGGACGCGCCTATCCGGTTACGATTGCGTATGCGGCACCTGCGTATCGGACGGTGGGAACTTCAATCGAGCTTGGTTCATTAGTCGATGGAGACTACCCTTCCCGTAGAGTGAACATCATTGCAGATGTGCTTGACTGGTTCCGCATTCCGATTTCTCGTGATATTACTGCACCGGTGATTCTGCACGTTCCGATTTCGGAGTGGAGTCCACCTTTATCACCGATCCGGCTCCATGCCGATGTACAAGATGCGAACGACATTGCCGCCGTGGCCGTCCATTATACAGTGAACAGCGAGCCGGAAAGTGAGTTACCGCTGACGTATCTGAACGGCCGCTATCGCGCTCAACTGCCTCCGCTTGCTGCCGGAGCCACGGTCAGCTACCGTCTAAGCGCGCGCGACAACGCTCCGCTACACAATGAGTCGATGACTCCTGAATACACCTTCGGTATTGTTGAGAACTCCGCCGTGCCCCTTTCGTTTCTGTCAGGCGATGGATCAGATGAACCCACTATGGAAACCATCGTCGTCGAAAAGGCGGGCGATGCAAGTTGGTCGCTTACCGAGTCGCTTTCCGGCAGTCGAGTCCTTGAATTGCATGGAAACGCAGGCTCTCCGATCTCTCTTGTTTCGCCTGTGTTCTCCACGTCTTTGCTTTCCGGAATTCGTCTGAAACTCTGGCACTTCCTCCGCACGGAGATTTCACCCGGCGGCGCGGCATGCATCCTCGTGAGTTTTGACGGGGGCGAGAGGTTTTCGGATACAGTCTGGTCGGCGGACGGCGAATCCCCTGTACTCGAATCGGGCACTCTCATCATCGATCATCTCGACGCATGGGCCTCTCATGATTCTGTATGTCTCAAATTTGTTTACACCGGGGGCTGGTATTGGCGGCTTAGAGACATTGTCGTAGAGGGACAAACGCGACCTTCTACGCGTCCGGTTCGCGGGTTGACGATTCGCCCGATCGGCGATCAAATGACTTTGCGTTGGCGGTCGACTCCGAATGCGCATTACTACGTCATCTCCGCCTCCAAATCGGAGAGCGTTCAATCCGGATTTCAGAAGTTCGCCGTCACTTCCGACACTGTATTCGTCGATCATGAAGCCAATGCCTTCAGTTCTCGCTTCTATGCCGTGGATGCTGTAATGGAAGAGGGCCGTGTCACGTTGCCTGAAGCCTCCCGCACAACAAGTGCACGCCGCAGCACACGAGATGAACGCTGGGAAATGAAACTGCATCGTACGCGTTAATTGCGGGCAGAACCTAAATAGGACGAGCGCGGTAGGATTCACTGCCGCGCTTGTTTTTCGGCCTTGACAATCTCTCGCAGGAATGTTATTGTCTATGGCTGACAACTCTGTCGACCGTGGCGTCTCACATTGATTCCGAAACTACTAATATTCATTGTCTTAGCAAACGCTCTGGTGTATGCCGCCCCTCGCTTCGGCTCGCCGTGGGACAAAGCGCTGGCCTCTCCCGAATCACTACTTGAGCCTCGTTGCCGAAGTCGCGTTGCCCTTGATGAAGATTCCCTCCATGACTACGATGCGATCAAGTACGAGGTGAATCTGTCGGTGGATTTTTCTTCACACTCGATTACTGCGTGGGTTGGTATGCAACTGAGAGCGGAAGACACACCGCTCTCAGTCGTTCATGCGCGTCTCTCCCACGAACTATCCGCAGACTCTGTGGACTCGCCGCACGGCGTGAGCGAGGTCGTCCAGCTTGAATCCGACAGTGTCATCGTGACACTTGCTCAGGCGATGGCTCCCGGCGATACTTCATGGATCTGGTTCGGGTATCACGGTACGCCCGGAATTGTGGATTCGTGGGGCGGACTACGCTTCGCCGAGGCCCAACTTTGGCGTCCGCAGATTTGCTTTTCGATGGGTGATGGGCTGAATCTCGATCCACCTCCGGCCAACTATGCGTGGCTGCCGAGTTTCGCCGATCCCACGGACAAAGTTGCATGGGAGGCGTGGATTCGCGTGCCGACAGGCAAGACGGTAACCTCCGGTGGAGTCCGAGTAGATACCGTTTCGAACGCCGATAGTACGACCACGTGGCACTATCTGCTTCAAGAGCCGGTATCCACCTACCTGCTCTTTCTTGCGGTGTCCGACTACACGATCTACGAGCAGCGGCCTTCCGGCCCTTTGATCGAGCACTTTGTCTATCCCAGCCGGATGGCGGCGGCGCAGACCCACTTCGAACACTTGCCGCAGGTATTGGACGGTTTTGTTGAGCGATTCGGTGACTATCCGTTCGGCAGGGCAGGATTCGCGATGACGCGTTTGGGAGATATGGAACATGCCACATGCGTTTCGCACGTCGATGCAAGTGTAGTTGCGAGTTACCAGTATGACTGGCTGCTCTTTCACGAACTCTCTCATCAGTGGTGGGGGAATTCCGTTACCCTCGGTGATTGGCGGGACCTGTGGCTGAACGAAGGGTTTGCGACTTACTGCGAAGCCCTCGGCATGGAGATCATCGGTGGGGAAGAGAGCTATCAGGACTACGTGACGACAGATCTGTTCCCCGCCGGACGTAGCGCTACGGACAGCTACTCTATTTACGATCCGGACGTCTACTGGGGCGCCACCGTGTACCAGAAGGGCGCGTGCGTGATGCACATGCTGCGCCGGGTGATGGGCGATTCGCTCTTTTTCACTGCCTGGCGGGATTACGGTGGGCGCTTTTCTTATACTAATGCGGTCACCGCCGACTGGCAGCAAGTCTGCGAGGAGCACTACGGCGAGTCGCTCGACTGGTTCTTTCAACCGTGGGTCTACGGGACGAGGTATCCGCGTTACCGTGTGACGTCGACGTTTTCGGATATTCTCGAGGTAAGGATCGAACAGATCCAATCCACCGGAACATACTTCCGGATGCCGGTCGTACTTGAACTCATGGGATTTGATTCCTCAACCGCGCGTATTACAGTGTGGGCGGAAGCTGAACCGATGAGCTTCGAAGCTGCCATATTGCCGGCCGATTCAATCCCGATTTTTCCCTGGCAAGTGCACAGGCTCGATCCCGATGAGAGTATCCTGAAGACGGTAGAGTATGTTTACGTAGTCGCTGCCGAAGAGTCCAGACCGGAAGTGCCGTTGGGGTTCGGAATCGAGTCCGTCTCTCCCAACCCGTTTAACTCCGCGACCTCTGTCACTTACACTTTGGACCGCACCGCAGAAGTGAACTTGACCGTCTTTGATCTTCTGGGTCGGAGCGTTTCGGAGATCCCGCTGGGAAGACAGGGCGCGGGAAATCACAAATACACGCTCGAACTCGCGGATCAGGCCGCCGGAATTTATTTTATCGCTTTGGAAATACCGCACGCCATTCAAGTAAAGAAGGCCGTGCTGTTGAAGTAAATGAGCAGAAAGGCAAGTAACGAAATGACGACGACCGTAATGGGGCCGGCGAAAGAATCGCTCCAAAAAGATAAAAGCATCGGCACAGCATCCGGTGCAGGCAAGTACGTCTACAATTTTGGCAACGGCAAGGCGGAAGGCAGCGCGGACATGAAGGGTCTGCTCGGCGGCAAAGGCGCCAACCTCGCCGAAATGAATTTGCTGGGAATTCCGGTTCCGCCCGGCTTCACGATCACCACCGACGTCTGCACGTACTACTACGATCACGAACGCAGCTATCCGGGTTCACTCAAGGCGGAAGTCTCTGCCTCGCT
>CAZGVT010000127.1:0-8611 GCA_964529255.1 uncultured Alphaproteobacteria bacterium
TCCCAAATCCTCGGGCTGCCGTTTTTCGTCGCCGCCGCGATGAATCGCGAATCCGGCGAAAACGCGATATCGTCAATTGCGGAATAGAGCGGTACATCGTCGAAATCAAACTCATGCGAAAGCACTCCACTTGCCCGGTCCCAAACCGCCACTCGCCAGCCCCAAGTCCCCACGGCAAGCCATTTCCCATCCGGGCTGAATGTAACTGAAACAATCGGCTTCTGCCCGTACTCGATCCCGCGGATTTGATCTCCCGATTCAGCGTCCCACCATGAGACGATGCCAATTACATTCTTCTCCGGGTGTCTTTTCCAGGAACAGAATGCTATGGTTGAACCGTCGGGGCTGAAATGCACGTCCGCGAGCCCATGCCCGCCGGACGGACGGGACCAAACCTCTCTTGTTGTCTGCAAATCCCAGAGCCGGA
Organism: uncultured Alphaproteobacteria bacterium; assembly: GCA_964529255.1. Classification (GTDB taxonomy): domain Bacteria; phylum Electryoneota; class RPQS01; order RPQS01; family RPQS01; genus CAZVXJ01. The sequence continues at coordinate 428 of CAZGVT010000127.1, forward strand.
TCGTGCTGTCTCGTGCGCAGGAAACCAGCCGCGTTCCATCGGGACTGTAGCTGGCTGCATAGACATACCCACTGTGTCCGGAAATCTTCGAGGACTCCGACAGCGTGCCGGATTGCAGAATACGGATTGTCCCGTCTTCCATTGCCAGCGCGAGATGTTCGCCGTCAGAAGACACGCTCAGATTGACGGCGCGAGCGTCGGTGATGGACAGGTTCCTGTCACTTTGATCGGCGGCATTCTTCAGGTAATGCCACTCCCAACCGCGAAACGCTTCGGGAGCGGCCGCCAGCCATTGTTTGGCATCGGCAGCTTCATCGAGTTGGAGCGACTTACCCGCTGCCGCGATGTGTGCACGATAGGACTGATAAAGCGCTGAGTCGCCGGGATCCACGGCCACCAACCGTCCAGCCAGAACAACGACAACCAACAGCATAACGCAAAAATGCATGGCTACCTCAAATTGGCACTTGACTCTCTCAAGATACAACTTTTTGTTGAACTTCTTTTCGCGAACCGGTGAGCGCTCGCACGGCGAGTTGAAAATCTGCTCACAGCCCCACAACAAACCCCGCCGTTAACGACGGGGCTTCGTACTGCTTTGTGAGGCCGGGAAACTCGGACCTCTCCCAAACACAAGAGAGGGCGGGACGGGCACAGAGACCCGCCCCTACAGCCTCTCTTAAGATGCGTTCTCTGGGGTCGGTCGATGCTGCTCGCGAATGCTGCTTCGCCGGTACATCAGTCGGTAGTTTTCGGCACGGCCAGCGCCTTCAGATAGGTCTGCGGGTCCTTCTCGAGAGTCGATATACAACCCTTGCAGCACAGCTTCACGAGTTGATTCTTGTACAAGTAGTTGACCGGTTCACCCATCGCGCCCAGCTTCTCTCCGCTGACCACGCAGGTTTCCAATGGATAGGCTGCGGACTGCGCCTCGATAATCGCGTCATCCAGCTTTTTCATCCACTTGGCCTGGTCCTTTTCAAATCCCTTGATACACATTTTGCAGCAGAACTTCACCTCGCGGCCATCGTAGGTTCTGCTGACAGGTTCGCCCATTTCGCCGAGCTTCTCTCCGGTCACAATGCAAATCTCCAGCGGATAGGCGGCGGCGTCAATCGCGGCTGCCGTCTCCGGAGTAGCCTGCCGTTCAGTGGGTACCTCAGTGGGTGTGTTTTCCGCGCTCGCCGTGTAGCACAGCGACAGTGTAACGAACACCAGCAGCGCAATCGTCATCGAAACAGTTTTCACTCTCTGACTCCTTGATTCCATATGGGTCGTTTTCAGTTGATAATTCGTTTTGATTGTCTCAACGGCTAATCAAAACAGCCGCTGACCGGTCAACGATTCGATCTCCGCCCAGGCGGCAAGATAGGCATCATACAGTCCAGCCAGCTTGCGCTCCGCGTCCAGTGTCTTCATGCGCGCATCCAGCAACTCCATAAGTTCGCCTTGTCCGGCCCTGAACTCCAACTCCGCAGAAGCCGCAGCACGTCGTGCACTGGGCAGAATCCTCTCCCGGTAAGATTCGAGTTGCTCCCTTACACTTTCTTGCATCGCAATCAACTCATCAACTTGCGATTGCAGACTGGCCTCCGCATTTTCCCTGTCCGCGGTGCCCTGGCTGCGCTCAGCGAGTTTGGATCGTAGCAGCGGATTCTGCCTGGACCCTGCAAAAACCGGCAGCGTGACGCCACCCATCAGCGAGACCATCGACATCTGGTCGGGCTCATGCGGATCCGCAATTCTCATGTACTCGGCGCCGAGCCTGAACATTGGAAATCGTTCCCGGTCCGCCATACGAACTTCGGCATCAGCCATGGCCTCGCGCAATTTCGACACGCGTAGCTCCGGATTCGCATCTGCAATGAGCGCCTCCAGACTGTCTCCCGGTATCTCGATGTCGGGCACCTCAAGCGGAGCAGGAGCAACCATCGTCTCCGCTTGCGGAATCTGACAGCGCGCCCGAAGCCCAGCAATGACGCCCGCCTCCTGTGCAGCCAGTTCCGTAAGCTCCGCTTGCATCTCCGCAAGACCGCGCTCCGTATCGCTAAGTTTCTGCAGCTCTCCCATTCCGGACGCGTATTCCGAGCGAAGGATCGCACTCATTTGCTGCAAAAGTCCGACGGTACTCAAGAGTAACGCGCGCTCGGTGCGAATCCGCGACCATTTGTAATAGAGAATCTTGACTTCAGCGATCAGCATCGCACGCTCGCCGGCGGCCATTGCCTCCTGCATTCGCCATTCACTGCGCGCGACTTCCCGGCGGGCCGATCTAATTCCCGGAAACGGGAACTCCTGCTCCAATCCCAGCCATTTCCCGCTCCGCTCCAGTTTGTTCGCCTGCATGGTCGGATCATCACGAAGCGGATACTCCTTCAGCCCGAAGATCAGCATCGGATCGGACAGGGCTCCGGCAGGCAAGACTTTTTGTTCCGACGCATCTCGCCTCAACTCAGCGGCCCTCAATTTCGGGTTCTGCCCCAGAGCGGATTCAATGTATTGTTCCAACACCGGATCCGACGCAGACAACTGTGACTGAGCAAATGCGCCGGTTACAATCAGGACCAATCCCAGACACAAAATGACCGGTTGGCGAATGACGCAGCGTGAAAACGGGATGCAAGCAGGCATGGCCCTCGCAAATGCAACCCTTGGGCCTCCGGAGCCGATGATTGAAACGGCTGAGCTTAGCCTTTCCAACACTGAGGTCGTGCCCTGCGGCGCTGAAAGACCCTTTCAAACCGAAGAAAAGGAGCTTTCAACGTCGCGTTTACGACAGGCCGTAGTCCCTCATCTTTTTTCTAAGCGTCGGTCGGCTGATCCCGAGGATTTCGCATGCTCTGCCGAGATTGCCGTCCGCCTCCGCAAGCACGCCCCGAATGTGCTCCTTCTCTATATCCTCAAGGGTTCTCGCCGCCTTGGCCTGCTGTGCGGCCGGCGGATCCAGCACAACTTCCGCGAGCACACTGCCTGCCGAGCGCAACATGGCCGCAGTCAAGACGTTCTCCAACTCTCTTACGTTCCCCGGCCAATGATAGGCACTCAGTTTTCGCACGGTCGCGTCGGACACCGCATCAACTCGACGGTGCAATTCTCTTCCGGCCTTCAACAGAAAGTGATGGATGAGTTCCGGAATATCTTCCCGGTGTTCGCGCAATGGGGGGACGTGAATTGCCGCAACCTTCAACCGGAAATACAAATCTTCACGAAACTTTCCAGACTTGATCAACGACGGCAAATCATGATGGGTCGCGGCGATGACACGGCCTTTGAACGGGATCGCCGTCGTGCCGCCAACCCGTTCAAAGCACCGCTCCTGCAAAACCCGCAAGAGTTTCGCCTGCAAGGCCACGTCCAAGTCGCCGATTTCGTCCAGAAAAAGCGTCCCCTCGCCCGTTACCTCAAATCGTCCCTCCTTGCGTTGATGGGCGCCGGTAAATGCTCCGCGCTCGTGACCGAACAGCTCAGACTCCATCAACGTCGCAACCACCGCCGAGCAATTCACGGCAACGAACGGCTGATCCGCGCTCGAATTGCGGTGAATCGCGCGCGCCACAAGCTCTTTTCCGGTGCCGGTCTCACCGCTGATTAGTACGTTAACCCTCGAACGCGACGTGATGCCGATCTGCTTGTAGAGTTCAAGAATGGCTGGGCTGTGCCCTGCGATACGCTCCGCATCAAACTCATCGCCGGACTTTGCGATGCCCGCCGCTCTCCCCGCAGCGCGCGCCAAGGCACTGGTGACGCTCGCATCCAGCTCATCGATGTTGATGGGTTTGTGAATGTAGTTGAACGCACCGGCTTTCATCGCGCGAATCGCATACTCGAAATCGGAGTGCCCGGTGATCATCATGACGAGCGATGTCGAACCGGCGTCCACTTGCCTTTCGAGCAGTACCACGCCATCACCGTCCGGCAACTTCAAGTCAAGAATAACCAGTTCCGGTGTCAGTTGCAGCCAGAGTCGCTCTCCTTCCCGCAAGGTTCCGGCCGTGCTCACGCTAAGCCCCTTGCTCTGAAGATGCAGTTCCAGAGTGCGACAAATCGCGTCGTCGTCGTCGATAATGAGTACGCGCGCCATTAGGCGACCCTCTCAGTTGGAATCAGGATCAATACCTCCGTTCCATTGCCGGGTTCGCTCTGGATCGAGATCTGGCCGCCGTGTGCCTCGACGATTTTCTTCGCAATTGAAAGTCCCAATCCCGTACCTTCCTTCCGCGTTGTAAAAAACGGATCGAACACATGCGGTAGTTGATCCGCTCTGACTCCCGGGCCATTGTCCGTGACAGAGATAGACACGAAACTTCTTTCACTCAGCAGCTCTCTTTTACCACGGACCGTGACTCTGCCGTTGCCGTTCATCGCCTGCGCCGAATTCTGCACAAGATTCTCAATCACCTGCTCCAAGCGCTCCGGATCGACGTCGATTGGCGTACTCCCGTCCGCAAGTTCCACCGCAATTTCCGGTAGCCGGTCGCCGCGTGTCTGCCGCACCTGATTGATCGCATTCCGGAGCAGCGTCTCCAGAGAGATTTGCTGCAAGTGCAACTGTTCCGGTTTTGCGTAATTCAACAGTGCGGAAAGCAGGCGCTCCAACTTTTCGGCCTGGCCCCGGGCAATCGCGAACTGTTCTGCCGTGACATCGTCCTTTGCACATTTCGATTCGAGAATCTGCAAGTTCATCTTTACCGACGAAAGTGGATTGCGGATTTCGTGAACCACGCTTGCCGCAAGCTCTCCGATTGCCGCCAGCCGCTCCGTTTTCACGATTCGCTGCTGGTAGTCCCGCAGCGCGGTCACCATTTGATTGAATCGCCGCGCAAGCTCCCCCAATTCGTCATTCAAATCGACCATTACGCGGCGCTCAAGATCGCCGCGTGAAACCGCCGCACTCGCCTCGGCCAGCCGGCGAATCGGCAGACTGATCGACTGCGACACCAGCCACGCCGCAATAAAAATCGCTCCCAGTGTAATCAACGCAACGATGATCGTATTTCTCTTCAGATCCCCGAGCGGCGCAAACGCCTCGTCCGCGTTTATCTCTGCAATCAGCGCCCACCCCTGTTCCGGCAGGTAGGCCCAGGCTCCAAGCACGGCTTCACCGTCATACCCCTCATACACACCGGTGCGTGGCTGCTCGCCGGGTTTTTCTTTCAAACGCAACGCTGCGCGAATTCCCTCCGAGTCCATTGTGTGTGTCAGCGGATCTGGATGGTTCATGAACCGCGACGGCGTCAGCATGACTTTGTGATCGTCCAGTAGATAGGCCTGTCCCGTGCGACCCAAACCCGTCGTATCGAGGATCAGCGGATCGAGCGATTGTGCCAGAGTCAGCGTCGTGATCACCACTCCCAATGGATCGCGGGCGGAGTTCCGCACGGCCGCCGCCATGTGCAGACTGGGTCCCACTCCCGACCGCAAATAAATCTCACTGATGACCGGATCACTCGAAGCCAGCGCGAGCTGAATGAGCCCCGCTCGGGTCGCAGCGGAGACAAAGCCGCCGGAGTTCATCGTACACGCCACCGGTTCGCCTCTTGCGTCATGCAGACAAATTTCCGCGTACGCCTCCGATTGCTCGAGATACGTTAGCAGCAAATCTTGAGCGGCAGCAAGGTCGGCGCTGTCGAGCCGGTCACCCGCCAAACTCCGAATCAACTGCGGGTTCGATGACAACACTCGAATATCGGACCTGCGCTCTCGAAACCACTGCTCGATCGCAAGTTGCTTCGACACCGCCACCGCCTCCATGTGCAGGAACACCTCGCGCTCAATCGAACTGCGCGCGGCCTGATAGCCCTGCCATCCCATGAATAGCACGGGCAACAGCGCGACTCCGGCGAACCAGAATAGAATCCGCCTGCCGATCTTCCCGAGAGTCTGACGGTCATGAGCCACGTATCGCTTCATTGGTTTTTACCCCACGGTCACAGGGAGGCGGGGGCGGTATACTTTTCCTTTCATTCTTAACGGGCTACAGTGTTTACCTCACGCAGGGGGCAGGGAGGTGGCTTGCCGCATTACTCCCCCGGAATCTTCCGCCCGCTGGCTGCGGAAATGGCCCGCATCGTGCGGTCCGGCCGTGTGCCATCCGGACCCACTCGCCTTAATATATGTGTTTCTTGGTTTTGAAGCAAGTTATCCGATTCTATAAACTTGTGCTCGGTTCCTTGCTTACTCAAGGCCTTAATCGTATATTATTGGTCCTATTTCCGGTTGTGTTGAATCCCGACCTAAGGATGACAATTATGGGCTATTACGTTCGATTGCTTTGCATTCTGTTTATCACCGGCCTCGTGTGCGTTCGCGTTGAGGCAGACAAGCTGCCCCCGGCCCCATTGGTAGCCATCGACTCGGCAAAGGCAGCAGGCCAATCATACTCGGGAGACATTTGGCATGCCGCCGACAACCTGTACCGGGCCGCAGCTCCGCACAATCTCGTAATCTCCGGAGAGGGTCAACGCAGGTCTCTGGACGATGGCGGCGACGGCCCGGCTAACGCAACTACAATCTCCGCGACTCCGTACTTCGACGAAGGCACAACCGTCGGAAAGGGAAACAGCCTTGTGCTGACCTCCTGCGGCAGCGCGGCGAACAATAACGCTTCCGATGCCTGGTACGTTGTAACATTTTCCGCTTCCGCTACCGTTGAGATTTGGACAACCTGCGAGAACACGCTTCCGCCCGGCGACTGGCACGACACCCGGCTCGCGGTGCTCAACTCGGCTCAGCAGGTGCTGGCCTGCAACGACGACGCCCCCGGCTGCGGAAATCCCTATTACCAGTCCCGGATTTCAGCATTCGCCGCCACCGCGACGACCTATTACATTGTGGTGGACGGCTACAACGGCCAGTCCGGTCCCTATCAACTGAACGTCACATGGACCGGCGGCGTCCCCTGCAATGGTTCCAACCAAACCAATGCCGAGCTGATCAGCGTGCTGCCGTTCACCGATACCGGCACAACTCTGGGTTCATGCAACGATTTCGATATTGCCTGTGAACTCTCCGGCCCGAACACCGCTGAGGACTATTGGTACGTAGTCGGTATTGATCAGAACTGTTTGATGGATGTTTGGACGACCTGCGATGCCGCCTATCACGACAGCAAGCTCGCAATTCTGAACAGCTCGCTCGCGCAAGTCGCCTGCAACGACGACGCTCCCGGTTGCGCAACTTTTCAATCGAACATTCAGGACGTCGCGCTCGTTCCGGGCACGTACTACATCCTGGTTGACGGCTGGCACACCGCAGCGGGCGACTACGAGGTTCACGTGGACACCGTCCATCAGGACCCCGGCCCGATTACTGATCTTCTGCCCGACATCATTATTCGTGAATCCGATCTCTATGACCACGACATCGTAACCAACATTGTTCCTGGTCGCACGCATTTGCGGCTTTCCAACGGCACGCCCAATATCGGTCCGGGCAAGCTTTATGTTTACGGCGTGTTTCCCGACAATGGCGACGGCACGCAAGATATCAATCAGCGAATTTATCGCACCGACGGCTCATTCTGGGATCGCGAAGCCGGACAATTCGTTTTCCATTCAGGCCACAACCACATCCACGTCGCAGACTGGTGCATCTATCGCCTCAGGGAGTATCTTGAAGGCGGCGGAGTGGGTGCCATCGTAGCGGAAGGCAGCAAGACCAGCTTCTGCATCCTGGACCTGGCGGTCTACGACTCGAATTTGCCGAACCACGATCCGGACGGACAATTTCATAGCTGCAGCTCCACCATTCAGGGCCTCTCCGTCGGCTGGGTCGACATCTACAGCAAGAACCTCGAAGGCCAGAACATCGACATCACAGGAGTGCCTGACGGCAACTACTGGCTGGAGTCCGAAGCCGATCCCGATAACCACATGCTCGAATTCGACGAAGCGAACAACGTCACGCGGGTTCCAATCGTCATCGGACAGGGACCGGCGATCAATCCCGACAGTTACGAACCGAACGACAGTCGTACCGAAGTCGACGGTCGCCCGCTTGGGCAGATCAACAGTCCCTACCTTGGCCCCTGCAATCCAATCACAACCCTTGCGAATCTGAACATTCACCTCTCCGGAAACGAAGACTTCTTCCGCTTCTACTGCCCTGCGCTCGGAACGGCCAATGACTCAGTTTTCATCTCGTTTCAGCATAGTCTCGGCGACGTCGATATGCGTCTGCTCGATC
>CAZGVT010000128.1:0-8596 GCA_964529255.1 uncultured Alphaproteobacteria bacterium
CAGGTCTATGATTTGTCGTACGGCGCCATTCCCGCCCGGAAAATCGAGCAGAATGTCCACTTGGGATCTCATCTCGGGATGGCAGTCGCGAGGTGCCGCTGAAACACCCGCGCGTTTCACCAGCGGTAGATCGATCACGTCATCCCCTACAAAGATAAACTGTCGTGCCTCCAGCTTCTGCCTTGCGAGGATTTCGTCAAAAACCGCTCCCTTGTTCAGAAACCCGAGGTGCACTTCATCCATTCGCAAATCCGAGCAACGCTTCGCAGTACCATCGGATTTGCGGCCCGAGACGACTCCCGTTTTCAATCCGTATTTTCGTGCCCACGCAAGAGCAAATCCGTCTCGCGTGGAAAAGCACTTAGATTCCACACCGTCGTCGGACATCCACAGTCTGCCGTCGGTCAGCACGCCGTCGACATCCATCAGCAGAAATCGGGTTTGGGCAAGGGCTTCACGGACGGAAACCGGAAGGGCTTGAAATCTCGTAAGTGGCAAGGTTGAAGTTGCTTTAGTAAATGAGGTATACTTTTTGCCGCACTGTAAGATAATGGTTTGTATGGGGTTTGTCAAGCATTCCTCGGGGGTGCTTCAATAATTTAAGTGTAGTATTTTAAATAATATAGATGCAGAACAGGTTGTTATCGACAACCGGCTGTGGCAACCCGAGTGCGGATGCTCCCAACCACTCCGCAAACTGCGCCCATCTCACCGTGTTTCCCGTTCGACTCACCGTTCTGAACGACTGCGATTCAACCTCACGCTGTGTTGGTGCTTATTTCTGTTAGGTTTCCCATGAAACGATGGCTTGACTTTCTGGCGCATGGCGGTTACCTTTAGCACTGGATTCACACACGTTACCCAAGCCCACACACCATGCTCCGGCTGCTCGCACTTACGGCCCTTCTCGCAAGCCTGCTTTTCTTCGTAGACCGAGTGTTCGCACAGGTGGACACACTTCAGCGCGATGACGGCACGATTCTCTATGCCTTTCGATTTCCGGATCTTTACGGCGACGACCTTCGTGCAATGCGATTTGTCGCTACGGATAGCTGCCGGTTGATCGGGGCGATGTTCGTATTTGGCACGCGCGGCATGGAGCAATGGACCACGGGTGATCCGGCTCTAATCACCAAAGTCTGGAGCAGTGGAGAAGACACGCTGCCGGATGTGGAACTCGGCGGCGACACGATTTTGTTTCCCGAATTCGCCGCGAATATCTTCGATTTGGACTCCACATGGCGGGCTTCCACCGCGCGGTTTGTCTCCGTAGATTTGTCTGATCATAATTTACGGTTCGCGCCTGAAACGGCATTTCACGTGGGCTACACCACGGACCGTGGGACAGGAGACTCGCTGGCGATTCTCTCCGATGACGGCAATCCGCAAACGTATTACGCGACGGAATGGTACAACGGCGGATTTCACTTCATGCGCGATTCGTGGCCCGGAGTGAACCTGATGATCCGGGCTATCGTAGAATTTACTGACCTGCGCACGCAAGTCCTAACTCCCCAACCCGGCGACCTTGCGCTGCCCCGCGCCTGGCCGAATCCGTTCAATTCGGCAACAACCATTACAGTGACATTGGCGAGGAGTGACAATCTGCGAATTGCGGTTTTCGATTTGCTCGGTCGTCGGGTGTACGAGACAACGACAAGTCGTTTGACTCCGGGTGTGCATGAATTCATTTGGCATCCCTTCAATTGCCCCACAGGTAAATACTTCGCAGCGGTAAACACGGCCACGACTTCAGCCGTCGTACCGATCATATTCGTTCGTTAGCATGACCATAGATATCGGAACCGCCGCGCGCCAAGCCGTGTTCACTCGTTGGAACCCCTCCCGCTTAATGGAGTGGGCCAAGTACGGGCACAGCGGCGAGAAGTACAATCTCACTTGTAGCGGCATACCTTGCGTCCAGCGGATTTCCGATATTCCCGGAGGACCGTTCGATCCAACGCTATCCGGGCAGAACTTCACCGGCCACGAAGGGTTGAAATCGTTGCTGGCGCGAGCTTACGGAGTGGCGACAGAACAGGTTCTCATCGCTCAAGGCGCAAGTCAGTGCAACTATCTGATTGCGGGAGCCGTTCTTCAATCAGGTGGCACGGCGATTGTCGAGACCCCGGTTTATGATCCTATTCTGCGAGCGGTGGAGTCATGGGCAACCACGGTCATTCGCTTGCCACGCCGGCGCGAAAACGGCTACCTTCCCAATCCCGACGAGCTTCGGAGACTTTTGACGAATGACACGAAGCTGATTTCGCTGACCAACCTGCACAATCCTTCTCACGTCCGGATTGATCGCAAGCTGATGGCGGAATTGGTGAACATCGCTTCCCGGGCGGGAGCGGTTGTGATGGTGGACGAAGTCTATCTGCCGATGGTGGAGAGAGACAACCGCCAACACTCGCACTCGGTCGGAGCGATTTCGCTATGCAGTCTGGACAAGTCGTGGGGGTTGGATGCGCTTCGTGTGGGTTGGGCGGTGGGGCCGAAGGAGCTGGTTTGGACGGCCTATCGATTGAATAATCTGCTGGGCGTGAATCAACCCTACATGACCGAAGATCTGGCTTGGAGGATACTCGACAAGCCCGAAGCGGTTGACTGGTTGATTCGTCGCGCGGAGAGCTACGTGGCGCATCGACCGATGCTAAATGAATTCCTTACTCGTACGCCGCGGGTCAAAGCTGTCCCGGCCGCCGGAGGGATATCAACCTTGATTGAACTTCCCGACGGTACCGATGACCTCAAGTTCTCACGGCGGCTGCTCGAAGAGCATGAAACGGCGGTATTCCCGGGCTCTCTATTTGAAGCTCCCGGAACTTTTCGTGTGAGCATGGGCGGGCCACGCGAGAACATTCAGGGTGGACTGGAGCGTTTGCACGATTTCGTAACGCATCAATTCCAGTGAACAAAGTACTGCTGACTCTGTTGTTGTTTGTTGCCCCTGCAATCGGCGCGGCGCCGGAGCGGGAACTCATCATTAAGTGGCGAGCGCTCCCGCATCGACTCGACTCCGACTTGTTCTCCCCGGATGTGGCCGTACACGTTCAGTCCATCAGACCCGCGCTGCCCGTTGCAGGCGAGATGGGTGCGCTTGAGCGCATCACCGCGATCGAACTCTGTGATACCGATGCTGCGGAGGCTGTGCTTGCGATGCTTGAAGCGGACTCACGAGTGGAATACGCTGAGCAGCGACAACGGCGCGCGCTCGATGGGAGCAGGATTGAACCGGAATTGCGCCACGCGGTTGATGCGCCGCCGGATGATCCGTTCTATGCTCAGCAATGGGGGCTGCATCGTATCGAGATTGAGTCCGCCTGGGATATGACGAGCGGTGCAGCAAATGCAGTCATCGCCGTCGTCGATATCGGAGTGGATTTCACTCATCCCGAGCTGTCGGATCGCCGCTGGGAGAATGAGATGGAAATCACCGGCGTTGCCGGAGTTGATGATGACGGCAACGGCTACGTGGACGATTTCTTTGGCTTCGATTTCATCGAGAATGACGGCGATCCCAATCCGGATCCGCGCAATCGCGACGAATCTCACGGCACGCATGTCGCCGGAATTGCGGCCGCAACGCGCAACAATGGCCGGGGTATTGCAGGGACAGCACCGGGCTGCAAGATCATGGGCGTGCGCGCGGGACAGAGCGGCAGCATCGCCTACGGCTACGAGGGCATCGTGTACGCCTGGCGATCGGGTGCGAAAGTGATTAACTGTTCGTGGGGCGGCTCGTCGGAGTCGCAATACGAGCGCGATGTAATCGATTTCGTGACCTCACACGGAGCGGTTGTCGTCGTCTCCGCCGGAAACGGCAATACGACCGGGCCGCACTATCCCGCCGCGCTGACGCAAGCGGTAAGTGTCGCCGCTACGCGCTGGGATGACTTCGCCGCCGACTTCACGCATTACGGTCCGTGGGTGAAGATCAGTGCGCCGGGAGTTGCGATTCTCTCGACCTACGTGACTCTCGATGGTCAACCCGGATACGACACGTGGCAAGGGACGAGCATGGCGGCGCCGTTTGTCGCCGGAGTGTGCGCGCTGGTCGCCTCGCGCTTTCCCACACTGAATGCCTATCAGATTGCCCAGCGAGTGATTGGCTCTACCGATCCGATCGACCATCTGAATACGCTGAAGGCCGGAGGTTTGGGAGTGGGTCGCGTGAACGCATACCGCGCGCTCGTCGACTCTGTGCCGGGAATTCGAATCGTGGACTATTCCTTCGAAGAAATCTCCGGCAACGGAGATGGACGGATTCGCGCGCTGGAAGTGGCGGACGTTCGCATACGTGTGACCAATGATCTGGGATTTGTCGAGAACGTGAGCGCGAGCATTGCCACGACCGAAGACACGGTGGTTCTGCAGCAGCCCGTGGCCTTGTACGGTGACATGGTGAGCGGAGGCAGCTACGAGAACGAGACGCCGTTTCGTGTTGAGTTGCCGCTCGAATCGCCGCGCGCCAGAGTGCTGCCGTTGTCCGTCGATTTTCGCGACGGTTCCGGGGCGCTGCTCTCGCGACAGATGCTGACACTCTACCTCGACTCCACATTTGTGACCGCGCGAAATGCAAACTGGAATCTGGGCTTTGCTGAAAACGGTTCTTTCGGCTACAGTGACTACCGTGTCAATCGGTATCTGGGCGCGGGTCTGACTGCAAATGGCGACCTTCCACTCGGATTGCTTTACCACGGTTCATTTTTCTTTGCGGCCGAAGGTGCGGTGTCGGATAACTTCTACGGGGATTCGACCCTTCTGCGATTCGACTGGGAAGCGATGCCCGACAGCCTTGCGCGCTGGTTCCCGAGCGACCGTGCGAGCTTTGAGGCGCGAGCAGTGTTTGAGGATCGCGGCGCCGAGTACCCGCTGTTCATCCGTGCCACCGCGTCCGTGCTCAGTTGGGACGACGCCGCCGCAGGCGGATGTTTCATACTTGAGTACGATTGCTTCAATCGCGGATTGAATGCGTACGACTCTGCCTATGCCGGTTTGTTCATGGATTTCGATGTCGGTCCGCCGGCGAGAAATTTCTCCGCCTATGATCTTGCCGGTGGAATTGCCTTTGTCCGAAGCACGGTTGAGAATTATCCGCTGGTGGGAATTGCCGGACTGGAGTCGCCGCTTACCGTGTATCGGGCGATAGACAACCGTGCGGAAATCGATCTGCCGGCGGATTGGAGCGATGCGCGGAAGTTTCAGCTCATGCGGGAAGGGATCGGCATGTCATACGAGGCGCCGCTCGACATCAGCCAGCTTGTTGGTGTCGGTCCGTTCAGGATTGAGGGTCAAAGTTCGCGGCGTGTGACTTTTGCCCTGTTGATGGGAAACAATTTGCACGAGCTGCAACAGCAACTGGCCATCGCCCGCGAGCGGTATCTTCCCGCATCGCCTCCCCAAGTTTCGCCGGCTGAGACGCAGCAGTTTGCGGTTTATCCGAATCCACTGCCCGGCGGGGCCGCCCTTTCGATTGCGCTTCCCGGTGAAACGCGCGCCGATCTGGTGCTTTACAATCTGCTCGGACAAGAGGTGCGGCGGCTGAACGGACTGCAACTGACGACAGGCGAAATCACGCTCTCACGGATCGAACTTGGCGAGGCGTCGGGATTACTATTTTACGGGATCTCGGCATCCAATAAGACACACTACGGCAAGATTCTCCTGCTCAATTGATACCCTTCGCTGTTACAGGCATCCTGCACCGATCCGGTGACGCGGCTGCCTGCACCACAGAACCCAACCTCAGTGCCCGGAGAACGCGAGTTGCGTTCCCGGCACATGCCTTGCAGTTTTCCATCGATTGAGCATCCTCTACCAAACATGCGTCATAAATTATTTTATAGCTTCCTGCTGCTGATCTGGCTGAGCGGACTTGCCGCAGCTCAGATTCCGACGGTCACCGGAATTGGACTCGCGGGCAGTCTGACTCAGCTCGACACGCTCGTGCAGAATCAGGATACCGTCTGGGTGCGTCTGCGGATGGCTCCGGTGACGGGCTTTGACGTGCGCAATATTTCACTTGGTCCGGGCCAATCGGATCGGATCAGGGTTCACGCCTACCTCACGCCGGTGCCGCAAGATTCGCAGGACGCCTATTGGTTGAGTGCGGATGTGGGCCTCATTCCGAGTTCAATCCAAATCGGTGAAGACCTTGCCCGCTTTGCTTTCGAGCTGGGGTCGATTGTGGATCCATACTTTGAGAGCTTTCAAATCGAAGTCGGCATCGAATCATGGGATACGCTTGGGAATATCGCTTACAGTCCGACGGTGACGAGCTTCATTCCGGTGGAGGAAACCGAGGCCGTCAACGATTCGGTCGATATTCAGGCGCGGCGATACCTGCGCTACCGGGATCAATTGACGAATCAGCCGACGCTACACTATCCGGTAGAAGGCGGAAGTCTGGGCCGGATTTTCAATCTCGACTTTTTCCTTCCCGAACCGGCGGACTCTGGAAGAGTATACCTGCTGATCAACAACCCGAGTATTATCGATCCGGAGCAGTCACGAGTTGTTTATTTCGCGGACACTTCAGCGGGCGACCATTCCATACGATTGGATGCGTGGAATCTGGCCGACTCCCCCGAGGTGAGCGGAGTGGTGGGTTCGGACAGTCTTCGGGACAGTACAATCTATGATTTTCGGATCGGCTATCAGGATATCCACCGCAACCTTCAAGTATTCGATACGTCCGCCGGAGTGCTGACGGATTTCGTAGCGTACCCGCCGATCTTTACGGAGCCGCGACAGGGATCGAGTTCCGCCGATTCAACGATTCTTGTGCACTATTTCCTGCCCGAAGAAGCGGACTCGGTCTTCATGGTTTTTCGCCAGAGCGAGAGTTCGGTCTTTCAGGACCCCTTGAGTCCGCATGTCGTCCTGTTCGAACCGGCTTACAACGGCTATGGCAATCAGGCATTCTTCATTGACGGCCGCGAGATCGGAGATGACGGCGTGGCCATCGAGTGGAGCAACCGTGGCACGCACGACCGGCTGGTTGCGCAAGTTCTCTACGATGTAAGTCTGGCTTATTGGGATGTGTCGGGAAATCTCGCGGACACGGTGGAGAACCGCAACTATCTCTGGCCCGACGATCGCATTACGATTCCGCCGGAGATGATTGCTCCGCTGAATGGTTCGCGAGATAACGCGAGCTTCTGGGTGCAGTTTCGTTTGCCGGAAACTCCGCGACTGGGCACGGTGAGAATCATCGCGGTTGGACAAGCGGGAGATCCGGGTTCGCCGCATACGATCTGGTTCGAGACAATTGCCGGTTCGGGAACCTATGGATTCTATCTCAATGCCCTGCAACTCCATTTATCGGAGTTTGCCACGCGGGTAGAGGGGCCGGGGACACCGGAGCAGAACAATACGTTCATTGATCAGTTCCGGTATCTGATTCGTGTGGTTTATCAGGATGAGGACGGCAATCCGGAGGCGACGTCCGTTGCGCGATTCTCCGGTTTTGACAATACTACTTTGCCGCCGACATTATTTACTCCCGTTACCGGCGACACATTCAGCTATGCCGGAACAGAGGTCCGTTACAGTCAGTTGGATCGCGAGATTCCGGGGACGCTTCGCTTGATTCTGCGGCAGACTAGCGGGCCTGAGTTTGACACCGGATCGCCGCACGTTTTGTACATCTCGAATGTGGACACGAGCGGCGCGAAGAGCATGACATTGTTGGGGACCTCGCTTGCGGCATCCACCGGGATCGACTCGATTGCCGGCGGAGCATCGCTGGTGCCTCGCGGTGTTTACGAACTCACGCTGGAGTATCAGGACTCTCTCGGCAATCCGCCGGGGCAAGCGCGCGTGTTTGACCTGCTCTTTCCCAGCGGTTCAACTGTGTTCGCGCGCGGTGGCGTGATTGGTGGTGGATTGGTTGAGCCGGGAGTTGACGCGAGTCCGGTGTTTGAACTGAGCTTGCAGACAGCCGGTGGCCAAAGCGCACTGCGCGGCTTACACTTCTCCGTTGAGGGGACGATTACACCGGCGGATCTGATTGCGACGGAATCGAAACTTTGGCTGAGCGTCGATTCGGTATTGAGTGTCGGGATTGACACGCCGATCGCCGCGCCGGCTGCGTGGCTCGGCGGGGATCTGAGCTTCAGCGGAATTGCGATTGCGCTTTCCGAAGCCGAGACGTGGTTTTTTGTGACGCTGTCATTTGATGAACTTGCGGAATCTCATCACACCGTTCGACTGGTGCTGCCGGGACCGCAGAGCGTGGATTGCGGTGGAGATCCCGTATTGTCGAGTGTCTGGCCGATTGGCTCGGCGGACGCGGCGCTTCCTGTGATGTTAACGGAGTTTTATACGGAGCAGGATCCGGTTTTTGGTGCGTTGAACATTCTGTGGCTGGCCGAGTCTGAACTCAACAATGACGGTTTCCAACTCTACCGTCGTGCAGACGGCGCCGAGAGCTTTACGCCGATTGCAAGCTATGCCGAGCATCCCGGGCTCGTCGGTCGCGGCACGGCGGCGACGGCCAAACTGTACAGATATACGGATGGCGGCCTGACACCCGGCGCGCGCTATTTTTACAAACTTCTGGCGGTGAGCATCGGCGGAGACGTGACGG
>CAZGVT010000129.1:0-8586 GCA_964529255.1 uncultured Alphaproteobacteria bacterium
GATACCCTTCAAGCTGATAGTGTCCCTGCCAACCCGATACCGCGCCTGTAAACACGCCGACGATAAGCACGAGCGGAAGGCTGTTGATCCCGAGATTCACGCACTCGCGTATGAAAAGACCTTCGTCGCGATACAGTCCCTTCAGCTCGGAAAACACCCGTCCCATCAACAATCCAAACTTGCCGAATTCAAGGAAGAAGGACAACACCTGATGGCCAACAAAGCTGGCCCACGATGCGACGATGGTCATTTGCGCAGTTTCTCGCCGTGCCGGATTAAGGACTCTACCGTTTGAATCAACATATACTCACTCCGTCCGCAACCCGGCCGGAATCTGACGACTTGAGACACACCCTAATACTCCGCTCCAATTGACATATAATAGAGTGGCTTCGAGGTATCTACCGCATCCGTCGACCACGCCACATCCCAGCGCAACACGAAGATGCCCAACCAGGTTCTCATTCCCAGGCCATACGCGACCTGCACGTCTGCAAGCCGGCGGGGTCCCGGTTGCCCGTTCGCATCCGGAAGCTCGTGAGTAAAGCGGAATCGACTGCCGTTCCATGCCGCGCCGACGTCTGTGAACAGCGCGCCGCGAATATCGCGCAGGCCAATCGGCAGGGGCCAACCAAGCTGCAGGTAGCGAACCATCGGAAAACGGAACTCCTGATTCGTCAGGAAATACCGTGTGCCCGTTCCGCGCTGCTCAAAATAGTCGCCTCCGCGGAAAGGTGTCACGAATCCCGCGAAATAGAAATCGTCGATATCTCCCGTCGGGATGCTGTCATTCTCGAATCTGCGGTTGATCCAATTGGAAACCCCTCCAAGGAAGAAGCGCTGCGGCTCATCTCCCTCCGAAAGACCGCCCGTTATCCGGGATGCCCACGAATAATCCTTGCCCATGCGAAAATAACTCCGCAGGTCCGCCTTCATCGTATGAAAGGAAGAACTCCACCGTTCACCCGGATCCTCACTCGGTGATCCGTCGAGACTGGGGCTGTACGCGTACGAGATTCGATACCTCGCGCCGTTCACCGGACCGGTCGTTCCCCAAAGCACCGTGTCATGAACGTAGGCAAGTTCCGGCAGCGCCACTCGCCGTCGCGCCTGTCGATCGTATCCGTCATCATGCTCTTCATCCCACCTCGCCCGCTCAATCAAATATCCCGTAATATTGAACTCCGCCCTCGTATACTTGGAAAAAGGATAAGCGGAGTTAAGGTCAAACTGCCACGTCTGGTCGCGCACGTTCCCCGCATCAAGATAATACACGTAACGGAATAATCCAAGACCGTAGTTTATTCTCCGCGGCAAATAGAAATACTGTACGGAGAAATTCGAATTCTCCAGATTGTTGAAATCGTAGTAAAGGTCCGTATTCAAATAGATGAGCTGATTGCCAAGTACGTCGGAAAAAAGAATCTGCCCCGTGCCCTGTGCGCCGAAGAACGAGCTGTAGGCCGCCGTCGCATAAACAAAATCGGGAGTGAATTTCGTGCGATAACGCTTGCTGAAAAATCCGCCTGTCGCCGTTCGAGTCGTCGCCGTGTCCGCGAGCGGTTCCGGCCCGGATGAATCATCGAGACCGCCCGAACCCGCAAACACGTAGTTGGCGAATGGGCGGTGCGAACTCGACGAGCCAAGAGTGGAGGAAATCGATTCCTCTTCGGTTGGTCTGCGCGATTGCGAAGGAGGCTCCGGACTGCCGTGCAGCCTGAAATTGGTAGGCTTCAATGTCGTCGCCGGAAGCTCCTGTGCGTTCTTCAACAGGTAAACGTCATAACCCCCCTCGTAGAACGACGAGAAAACCAATCTCTGAGTGTTCAACGAATAACTCGGTTGCAGACATCCCGTCAGGCAATTCGTAAATGGCTCACTCTTACCCGTGGCCAGATCCATCCGGTACAGATTGTAGATGCCGTTTTCAACCGACGCATACACCAAAGTCGTCCCGTCCGGAGTGAGCACCGGAGATCGTTCATTCGTCTCCGTTTTGGTATGGCGCACGGCGATGGAGTCTCCAAGCCGGATCTCGTAAACATCCGTTTGCCGATAGTCCGCCTGCCACATGTCTATATCGGTCTCGTAACCTCGCGTGTACAACGAGTCCCCGCGATCCGATGTAAAGAAGAGTGACCGGGAATCCGCCGACCAGTGTGGATCGTCGTCGGAATGCGGATCGAACGTGACCCGCGACAGCTCGTTCGACGGAAGATCATAGACGAACAAATCCGATTGACCGTCGCGCATGCCGACAAATGCGATCTTCTCCCCGTCACGGGACCACGTCGGATTAAATACGCCGTCCATGTCAAACTCGATCTGGCGAGTCAACTCCTTGCGCGCTACATCGAGGATGTTCACCGCGTCGTTCCTTCCGGCCTTCGACGCAAAGCACACTTGCTTCCCGTCGGGGGACCACGAAATCCGCGCATCGAGCCACTTCAATTGCTCAAAATCCCCGCTGCGTTCCCCCTGCAGCAGCCGCTCGTATTTCTCCGTGCCGATATCGAGCAGCCAGATATCAAAGTAGTCCGAACGGTCTGAGAGGAACACGAGTTTCTCTCCATCCGGTGAGATCGCACCCCCATTGTTAACGAAGTTGCGCCACTCCTCGTGGTCCGTCAACTTCTCCGCGAACTCATCGGGAGCCTTCAGATCGGTAACCGTCGGCCAGTATATCTTACGCAGCCAGTTCTGCCACTGCCGATTGAACTCCTCCATTTCCAAGCCGAGTGCTACTTTGATCGACCGGCCGACGTCTCGCGTGTTCTTTACCTTGTTGACTAACTCTCCGACTTTTTCCTGCCCGTACTTGCGATCGAGATAGTAGAATACCGACTGCCCGCCCTTGTACGCGAAGTAACCATAAAGGTAATCCACGGGTGGAAGATATCCGGAGATCGTCGCGTCGCGCATAAACATGTCCGACTCTTCATCCCAACCACTTCGGCTCTCATACTCCGCAATGCCCTCAACAAACCACAGCGGTATGTTCGATGTGGCCGTGCCAATCAGTATCGACTGGAATCCCGACCCGTAAAACATCCTCAACATCACCGCGTGAGTCAACTCATGGTGAATCACGTGCCGGTAGGCTTCGTAATTCCCCGTAAACGGAATCACGACCCGGTTCTTGAAAAACTCCGTGAATCCGCCCAGCGACTCTTCCGGAATCGATCCGCTGACGTTCGTCTGCTGAAAATTATTGTGCGAGCGATAAGTGATAATCATCACTCGCGTCTCCAGCTTGTAATTCCAGTGCTCTTCGATTTTTTTCAGCGCCGCTTCCGCGGTCTCTGCCGTGAACTCCGCGAGCCGGTCCGATCCTTCCGAGAAATACACGTCAAAGTGCTCGGACTGAATGTACCTCCAGCGAAAGCTCTCGTACTGAACTTTATTCTTCCCGAATCCCTGCGCAAGCAGAGGCGTGCTTCCCCATACCGTCATGAACAGTAAGAGCAGCATTGCAGTGCGGCTTTTCGTCGTGATCATCATAGGCTTCTCATTTGGGAATCGGGTGTCGAAGGGCGGGCCGCAAAGGCCGTAATCGAAAGGTACTCAAGTCTTTTAAGCGAGGTCGCCGGGAGAGGTTCCCGGACCCCCGGCTCGGACCGAAAAAAGGCCCCGACAGTTCGACCGTCAGGGCCCGCATTACGTTGAATCAAGATCCCGCGTCCCCGCTGACCACGCTCAGGATTTCCCCATCACTTCCTCGACCATCCGAAGAAGTTCCTCAGTCTTAATGGGCTTTGTTAGGTAGTTGTACGCGCCTTCCTTTATGACCTGAACCGTGTCCTCGATCTTGGGATACCCCGTGAGGATCACAATCGCTGCCTGAGGATCAACCGTCCGGATTTCGCGAAATACCTCGATCCCGCTCTTTCCGCGAAGTTTCACATCAAGAAAGGTCAATGCGGGCGCAACTTCCGTATGGTACTTAACTGCCTCTTCGCCGTTAGTGGCCGTCAAAACCTCATACCCCGCAGCCTTCAATAAATCCGACATTACCTGTAAGATCATGGTATCGTCGTCCACGACCAACACTTTTCGTGAACGAGTACCTACCCCCGTAAGCCTTTGTTTTTCTATGTTTTCCTTAATCTCTTCGAGATTCCGCAGGTCGTAAAGCCGCCAGCCCCTCCAGTCGCGGCGGACCTTCGTGATCAGACCCTCTCGTTCCCACTTGAAGAGAGTCGACTTGGAGATCTGGAGTTCCTCGCAGACCTCTTTAGAAGAGTAGAACTTGCCTTCGCCCATGGGACCCCGCCGCCACTTTGTTAACTATATTTACTATAGTCGAATATACGATTTCCGCGCTCGAATGTCAAGTGACATCGAACCACCGCCTACTTGGACGAACCTCCCTTATCTTGGACATGTGTGGCTTCGGACTTGTCCTCGTCCTTCAGCCCCTCCTTGAATTCCTTGACCCCTCGGCCCATGCCTTTCATCAGCTCAGGAATGCGACGCGCCCCGAACAACAGCAGGACTACAAGGACGATCAACAGAATCTCTACCAAACCGAACTTACCCACCGGGACCTCCTAAAATGCAATTCAAACTTTGGGTTGATAGTAATTTAACACCGCCCGGGCAAACAATCAAGACCAACCACCGGGACCGTCAGGGCGAGGAGGAAGAGACGACCAGATAGAACCACTTAGCCGGAAGTGCCCCAACGGACGATATCAGAAGCGTCGAATTATGCGTGCTGCCTTCGAGATTGGAGAACGGACCGGCGACGGAACCCGAAGAATACACACGGTAATACGGCGCACCCGTGCTCGACCAGTTTAGGCTTAAATCATTGCCGACGCGCTGGATCGTCACCGTCGGCGGTTCGTTGCTCCAACCGTGGATGCGAATCATCCGGTTTCCGTCCCTCGCATTTTCATGAAGTGCAGATTCGGCAATCCACTCCTGATCGCACGGGTCGTAGAAATACGAACGCCCGGTGGCGGGAGAGCTTTGGTCGATTCCGAATGCCTCAGAACCTCCGGGCAGATTTCCGATTGCGACGTAAAAATCACCGGCAATCTGAATCGGTGATGAGAGATCATCGTAAAGTAACGCGCGCATCGCATAGCCTCCCGGCCCCGGCAGCCCTCCAACGACGTTTCCGATGGATCCTTTAACCTCCGAGTACACTTCGGTCCCCGGACCGCCACCGGGTCCATCCGCCAGCAGCACTTTGACGATCACTTGCCCGTGACTGCTATCCGGACGAAACCCTGCCACCACGATTTCAGCGTCGCACAACTGATATGCCGGGAATGGCGGAGTAAATCGCACCGCCCACAAAAAACTGTCCTGTTCTGACCAGGAATACGACTCCGCACTGCCATCGTCGTAGCCGACTTCGTTGCCACACTCGGCGTTCACTACAATCGACACGGAGTCGGTCTGATCCGTCTGCTGCTCCGAGTCGATCGCCCGGATAAAATAGTCATAGCGCCCGAAGGCAAGCATCGGCGCCGCAACAAATTCACTCGGATTTCCGGTTGCGGTCATCACGACTGAATCGAACAGCGCGGCCTGGCGGGGTTTGATGAACAACTGGGTGGCAACTCCCGGAAGATTGTCCGTTACGATAGCCGTGAAAGTGGCCGCTCCGGGTTCATCGTCTCCCTTGTAATCATGCCGAATTTCAGGTGGTCCCGAGGGCATATTGAGTTCAAAGTTCGCATCAGAACTGTCTCGATACGAACTGTCCGCAAGGAGTGTCACGCGCAGGCGCGCCACCGTAGAGACGGGTCCCGTAACCAACCAATCCACATAGCCATTCGCAACGGGCTCCGATGCAAAGATCGTTTCCCAATTCGCGGAGGGAAATGCGCGATTCAGTTCCAACTTCACCGATCCGGACAATCCGCCGAAATCCCACTGAACAATCCTGAAACTACCCACCGGCCAGATTTCTCCGCCGTTTGGACTCTGCAGAGACAGGAACGGTGCTGCAATCGAGAAGTTGTTGTCGCTCGTGTCGCCGACACTCGGATTGCCGAGACTTGAAATACGCACTCTCGCAACATCGCTCGTCGCTCCGACCGGAGTCCAAATTTCCAGCCCGTCGTTCGCTGTATTGTCAAACAACACTTCCCATGTCCCGAACGGGTAACTCCGGTTCAGTTCGATGCGAACAGTCCCGCTGAAGCCCACACTCCCCCAGCTAATTTGAGTAGGAGCGCCAAGGTACACCGTCTCGCCGCCATTTGGTGAGGCCAGAGTCAAAGTCGGGTTTTGAATGAACAAGTTGTAGTCCGACGCGTCACTCAATGTCGGGTTCACGTCGGAAACGACTTGGAATCTCGCCGTCACCGATTCCGGGCCCGTAGCCACCCACGAATACTGCCCGTCGTTGGCCGTCCCGATCACAAGATCCGACCAGCCCCCCGATGGGTAGTCCCGATTCACTCGAAGCGTCACGTTACCGGAGAGATTCTCACTCGTCCAGAGTATGTCATACGATTCACCCGTGTACAAAAGCTCTCCGCCGTTCGGAGTCAGCAACGCCAGCGTGGCTCCGGGGACCACTTGCCGTCTTACCTCAAGCAACACCGGAAGATGATCCGAACAGGTGTAAAGCGCATCGGCAATCGAGTCGGGAACCGCGCCATTCGACCCGTTGTTCACACTTTGATTGTAATGAGCGCCGTCATTCCCAAGCTCCTCATACGATCCCGCGACGTATTGCCAGTCCGGGAGCGACTGAAACGCATAACCCAATAGTACAAAGTCAAACCGGTCGTCCAATCCCCCGATCGCTCCCCCGTCACCCGCATCCACCAGCCTTGTCGATTGCGTGTGCACCGCGGCAAATGATGGACTCGAATGCCAGTTTCCCGGAGTGTTGATCGGATCATAAAGTCTTCCGGAATTATCCGGCTGACTACCGGTCAGTTCGACATAGGCTGGTTCCGTGCTCGTGTACAGGTTAAAGTCGCCCGCAAATACAAAGCAACCACCGTCGGCAAGTGCGTTCAAGTGGTTCCGCAAAGTGTCCGCCTCGGCAAATCGCTCGGCCTCAAATCCCTGCGAGGCTTTCAAGTGCGCGGAATAAATCTGAATATCCACTGAGTCCGCACTCGCTCCAAGCGGCCGCATCCGGTAGCCGTCAATGTTCCGGTACTCAGTTTGCAACGCAACGTGGGAGATATACTGCAGCTTGGATGGTTTGTAGTATAGGGCATTGTCCGTATCAGGTCCATTGAAAAACGGCGCGGCCGCGTACGTTCCCGGCTGACCGGAATTCATGACCTGCGACAAGAACTCATTGACTCCCGCCTGACTCGTGATCTCCTGCACAACAAGCACGTCAGGATTCGCATACCGGATCACCTTGCGATACTCAGGATTGCGAACATTTGAAGTCGATCCGGGGTAGTTCAGGAGATTGTACGTCATGACCTTCAGTGTGTCATACTCCTGAGCCGCGATCGGCGCACAACACCACAGGCTTATGATGAGTACTGAAATTCTTTGCAAAAAGTGTCGAGACGTGTTCATTTGATTCAATTCATTATCAATCGTCCTGCCCATGGACCGACTCGGTCCGCGAGATAGGTAATTTAAGTCCGGAGAGGCGCGATTGCAAGCTCGATGACAAGCTGTTATCAAAATTCTACTTGAAGTTTAGGCATGCTGTCCGTATATTCCCCCGCAGTGGCGCGCCATTCGGCCGATTCCGTTGCAGGTGGCAAAACCGCCGCCGGTCCGATACTTTTTTACGAATCATTTCTCCGCCAGTTAACCCCTATGTGTGTTTCATCATCAGCCGTTCTGGCAATACAGCGAACCGTGGAAGCAGCTACGGCCTCCACGACTTCCGAACTGACCCTCGTTTCGACCGGAAGAAAGGTCAGTTATGCCAAGTGGGAGTTCGTCCACTATTACAGCGGGACGCGCCCACTCTCGCAGTCGGGTCGACCCACCTGGACTCCCCCGGCTGACCTCTCCCAAACGCGCACCCATGTCATCGTAGAAGTCAACCTCGCCGGAATACTGGCGGGAGTGATGCGCATCGAAATGAACTCGCGCTCTATTCGGATTTCAGGCAGCCGCGATGAATCTCCCGAGCGCGAGGCGCGCACCTACCACCTGCTCGAAATCGAGCGCGGGGAATTCGACCGGACCCTCGAACTGCCCGTGCCCGTGCAACCGTCGACCGCCGAGGTGAATTATAGCGACGGCCTGCTCACGATTAAGCTCGCGAAGATCAATGAGGCCTATCTGCATGCCTGCACGATTGCCGAGTCAACCGAGGGCTTCGAATGAGCGCCGACGAAAAGAAACCGCCGGAAGCCGAGACCATCAGCATTCCCCGAGTGCTGGGAGCAATGTTGCTTGGCGATGTGCTCATCTTCCCCAATACTATCGTCCCGCTGGTTGTCTCTGCCGAGCCGATGCTTAAGCTTGTCAACGACGCCATCTCCGGATCTAAAATTCTCGCCACTTTCGCTCGCGCCGGCGAACCAAAATCAGGAGAGCCCGAGGATCAGTTTCACTCCATCGGCACGGCGGTGCAGATTCTGAAGATGTTTCGTGTTCCCGACGGCAGTATGCGATTGCTGGTTCAGGGAC
>CAZGVT010000130.1:0-535 GCA_964529255.1 uncultured Alphaproteobacteria bacterium
CGAACGTATCATGAGGTCTTTCAACGCGTAAGCGACATCGGAACTGTATTTGCCATCGGCAATGTCGGTAAAGGCGGACTGGATATTGCAAAGTACTTTGCCGCACAGAAATGGGCGCGACGGCTAAGCGCTAGCGAAGCGACGGCACGCACGGAGCCACGTACGTGACCCGATCCCGAATCTACGGCATGAAAGGTCATCCGAACCTGACTCTATGATTGAATTGACAATTGGTTTGGGAGTCGTTTGCAGTCTGTTGTTTCACGAAGTACTCGGTGCCGCCGCGGGCGGTATTGTCGTACCCGGCTACATCGCCCTGTACCTCCATGACCCAACGCGCATCCTCGGAACGTTGATCGTTGCTTTTCTGGCGTACCTCGGCATCCGTCTGGTATCTCGATTCATGTTTGTCTATGGCCGCCGGAGACTGGTTATCGCAGTGCTGCTGGGCTTCATTTTCGGCTACTTAAGCCGTCAAGTCATCGAGTATGAGACCTTTTCCAGCGACCTGAGTCTCGAAGCCATCGGTTACATC
>CAZGVT010000130.1:545-8554 GCA_964529255.1 uncultured Alphaproteobacteria bacterium
GAGACAGGGGATACTCAAAACGATCAGCACGATGATGATCGCCGCACCGCTCGTCCGGCTGCTGGTCATGCTGGTGAGTGGCGGGAGAATAATGCATGGCCTATAAGCCGTCGATTCGCTCGATCTGGACGCTCGCGCTCCTCGCGACGATCTTTATCGCGCTTTACGCCTGGAGCGAAAATTCCCGCGTCCAGAGGCGCATGCCCTACTATGAGGAAAAGCTTGCAGCGGCACGGCTGATGGAGCGGGCGCTAAACGTCTTTCAAGAGTCAAGAGGTGTCAATCCCATCGATTCGACACTGTATCAGGATCCCCGCTTGTCCGCGATTATCGGGCAGCAGTTTACGTCTGTCACAACGGATTTCGGGGTTTTCGAGTCCAAGCTTTTGGGAGCAAATCCGAATTTCGCAGCTGCGGCGATTGAATTGCTCATCGAGGCCGGTGTTCAAAAGGGGGACTTGGTTGCAGTTGGACTGACCGGATCGCATCCCGGTGTCAATACCGCCGTGCTGTGCGCCTGTGACGTGCTGGGAGCGAAACCAGTAACCATTGCGTCGGTCGGCGCGTCGTGGTGGGGAGCCAATGATCCGGATTTCACCTGGGTGGACATGGAACACTTGCTGAATGAAAAAGGGATCATTCACTCCCGCCAGATTGGCGCTTCGTTTGGAGGACCGGATGACAATGCTGTTGGACTTTCCGGCGCGGGACAAATGGCGCTAAAGGACGCGATTGAACGCAATGGGATTCCGTTGATTCAGGAGCGGTCGGTAGTCGGCTCGGTCGAGCGGCGTTGGCAGCTCTTCCAGCAAGCTGCGGCAGGAGCGCGTTACCGGGTATACGTGAATATCGGCGGAGGCGTTGCCAGTCTCGGGCATCCTGAGAATTCGCTGCTCGTTCCCAACGGCTATTCGCGCAAGCTCCCTGTCAAGAACTATCCGAGCTTTGGTGCGATGCATAAGTTCAGTTCTGCCGGCGTCGGTGTGTTGAATCTGCATGATATCGAGAAATTGAGCCGTACTTACGGTCTCGGTCCGGCGCGCATCCCGCTTTCGGAAGTCGGCATGGGCGAGGTGTTCGAATCGGAGAGATATGATCTCCTTGTCGTGGCCATATCGACCGGACTGGCCGTCTTGATTCTTGTGCTCCTCGTCAGACTGGATGCAAAACTGTTTCGTCTTCGTGACGCCGGCGTCGACCCGGACACGCTCATGTAGATGGTCGACCCCCCTTAAATGTTATTATTAAATTCTCCCATGCGTCTCTTCTACCTTCTCGTTGTTGCATTCGCCGTTTCGCTTTCACCGGCGATCGCGGCTTCCGAGTCCGCCGCAAACGGTTTTAAGTCAATCGTGCCCTCGAAATTCGATCGAAAGGTTGAGATTCGCGTGTCCGGCAAGGTCCGCGAATACTATGCCCTTCAGCAGGGGCAATCTATCGAGATCAGTGTGACCGGCCCTGCGAAAATGCGTCTGCTTTCCCGCGCGGTATTGGCTTCCGGCAAAGACGAAATGAAATATGCGTATACTGTGAATCGCCTGGATGGCGGCAAAGATCAGACAATTCGGCATTCAGCTCCGGCCAGCGAAAGCGCTGCGTTTGCTGGCGAGCTGTCCGGTACGCTGAGTGAGAGCCGCTCGAAAATCGTAGACGTGCCTCGTGGTCCGCAGGTCTATACGCTGACCTTGCAGGATTTCGACGTACCGGACTTGTTCTTTCGCGTTTTCGTAAACACCAACGAGTTCTATGATGGCTCCGGTGTGGTGGCCATGACACCGAATTCGTTCACGACGGAAGTACCGCTCCTGACCAACGAAGAAACAGTCGTTTACTACAGAGTCGGCAGGACGGATCACGTCCGGCTCTCGCTTGTCGGTCCGGCTACTCTCAAGGTGATCACCCGTGTTGAGTTCGACTCCACAATGATCGGTGAGCAGCGCTGGAAGGTTCAGGTCAATGAAGATGGCATGACCAAAGCGACTTACAACTTGTCCGCCTCGAAGAGTGATGTCTCGCTTTACAAAGGGCCGTCGTCCCTGGTGCCGAGCGCCGGCGAAACCTTCTATATCGAGATTCCGCGTGGCGAGCACGCGTACGAATTCACCCTGCCGGAAAATCATCGGACCGCTCTGTTGAGATGCCTGCTGCCGAAGTCTCAGCTTGAGCGCAAGTGATCGTGGGGCGGCATTTACTGATTGCGCTGCTGATTGCCTTCGCAAGTCTCCCGGCTTTTGCACGCAAGCGGCCACCCAACTGGACGTGGTCCCTCGACGCCTCGCTCGGCTGGGTGTACGATGATAACGTCATCGGACTTTCCGAGCGCGATCGCAATCTGTATCTGAAGAGTGCGGACGGCATTCCGACTCCACTTGAATCCGCCGACGATCTGGACACACAGGTTCAGTTGCACCCGTCAATGCGTTGGCGCACTCCGCAGAGGCTTTACGCGAACGTAGACTACAGATTGAAAGTCGTCAAGAGGGTCTCAAACGGATTCACCGATTACCAGACTCACTCCCTCGGACTTTCTTGCCGTCCGCAAGGTGCGGACTACCGCTGGTCGATTCGCTATCGCGCGCTGCTGATACCGTCATTCTATCTTCGCGTCTATCGCGACGTCGACTTCGCCGAACAGCACTCGACGCGTTACCGCCAATTGGATCATTCCGTCTCCGCTCGCTATCGGCTCTCCGGTGATCTGTGGGTCGAGGGCAACGCAGGTGGCGGAAGCTACTACTACAACAGCAAGTTTACCGAATACGATTCCGAGTACGCCGAAGGCGGCGGCGGACTTGCTTATACAACTTCAAACGGATCCCAGTTTCGCGGAGCTTACACGCGGAGAGTCTCCGACAATATCGGAGCTTATGCCGCCGCGCAAGGAGCGGACAACGAGAATTTCGAAGACAGCGAGTACGGCGAGGCGGACTACAATGAAGATGATTTCCTGTTCTCGCTTCAGACTCCAATCGGCAGGCTTCGTACTCGCCCGGTCAAGGGAGAATTGAGTGTTCGTCACCGGAGGCGCGTCTACACGACGGAACGCGCGCTCGAGCAGGATCCATTTCACCGAAGCCGGCTTGACGCCCGAACTCAATTTACGTTTGCGATCAGCGCCGGTCTCACGCGAAAGCTCAGTTCGGAAATTTCTGTCGGCTATGACGAGCGAGACACTCTTTCTGACCGCTCCAGCGTTGAAGCCGTGAAGGACTTTGTCCGTCACGAGTACGGCTTGACCTTTACCTACGATATCAGGTAATCCACAACGGATTTCCACGAATGCGCAAATGCCGGTCAGTGACCGGCATTTGCTTTCTCGAAACTGGCAGCGCTCGCTATATGAAACTTCGACCCTTCCACATGATCTTGCGTTTGAAAACCACCTGCAGGATCACTCCAAGGCCGTAAAACAAGGCAAAAAACGGAAACGAGAGCTTCGTCCAGAACGGCACGTGTACTTTCGTGCGCGACGTGACCGCCTGAATCACCGCAATATCGCCGACGAGCAAACTCGCCAGGACGAGCGCAAACCAAACCGGACCTGCGAAAAACCAGATTGGTAGCGAGAGGTGCCCGACAAATCCAAGGGCCATTACCCGTTTAATCGGCGCATCCGTGTGCGGCCACGCGGCCATCCACCGCCGCCGTTGACTAATCATGTCCCACAAACTCGCAAGCGGCCGTGTCAATATCAACATGGCGTTCTCGGCAGGCATCACAACTCGTTGCTTGGCGATTTGCCTGACCGCAAGCATCAGCGCAATGTCATCGATGTGTTGAAAGCTCAAATTGCGAAAGCCGCCCAGCTCTCGATAAGTCGAAGCACGCACGGCATAGTTGTTTCCGATCAGCGCCTGCGCACGATCGCGTCCCGCGAACCCCGAGCAGACTCCCATCAATAACAGCCAGTCCAGCGTTTCGAACCACGTAAACGGAAATCGGGTGTGGCTCTCAAGATTGGGGACGGTGATGCCGCACACCATTCCGACATCCTCCGTAAACTGCGAAACTACTCCGCGCACCCAGTTTCGCGGAATCACACAGTCCGCATCTGTCATGAGAATGAATTCACCTTGCGCCTGGTCGAGCCCTTTCATCAGCGGTCGGGTTTTTGCCAGGGACGTCGGACCGTCCGATTCGTCCACGTCGAGCACGCGGTAATTGCAATGAAAGCGGCCAACATATGTTTTCGCAATTTCGCGCGTGCGATCCACCGACTGGTCATTGACAATGATTATTTCGAGCAGCTCGTGA
Source organism: uncultured Alphaproteobacteria bacterium (assembly GCA_964529255.1). Lineage (GTDB taxonomy): Bacteria > Electryoneota > RPQS01 > RPQS01 > RPQS01 > CAZVXJ01. The sequence continues at coordinate 4,800 of CAZGVT010000130.1, forward strand.
GGATAGTCGATTTCAAGCAACGAGTCCAGCATCTCGCTGATGGTCTGTTCCTCATTCCGCACCGGTACAACGATCGAAACGACGGCCAGATCCGTACGCTTATTGCGACGGCGTCTCATACCCCATACCAGATACAGCGCCGTGGAAACGTAAACGGCAGCAAACAGACCGCATAGCAGTGGAAGAATCACGCAGGAACGACTTGAGGTTCGGGAGCGGCGGGAATCGACGTGAAGCGCCATCCGCGCGATGCGACGAATTCGCCAAGCGATCTGACGAGGATGGAGACTTGCGAAATGGTCTGCGGGCGATCGTGCAGCACAATAATATCGCCTGAACTCAGACCCGAGTACAGCGATTTCTCAAGTCGACAAATAGGTGCGGTTTTCCAATCTGGAATCATCACCGACCAGAGCACTCCGGAGTAGCGAAGCTCGCGAAGCTGCCGGTTCATCCACGGACTAACCGAACCGAACGGAGGTCTGAATTGGCTTGTCGGGTGCGCACCGCTATCCAGAATCGCCCGCTCTGTGCGCAGCACTGACTCGCGGATTTGTTTCGGACCATACCACGTCATACGCCGGTGCACGTATCCGTGGTTTGCAATCGCATGTCCTCTCCGCTCAATCTCCGGTGCGAGAGAGGCGTACTTTTCGCATTGCACTCCCGTCAAAAACATCGTGGCGCTAATCCCGCATTCGGACAGAGTATCCAGCAATCTCGGCGTCGACTCAGGATGCGGCCCGTCATCGAACGTGAGCACAATCTCGGCCGTTGCGGCGGGAATCCGGCACAACCAATTCGGGCAGACGATCTCGCGCATGACCTTTGATACTCTGCTCAATGCGGCGCCTCCGCCGGGTGCCGTTTTGGCCTGAACCATCTTCGCAATCTCACCATGCGCTTGCGCATCGCTCGCGGAAGCCGGCTGCTTCGGTACCAGTCACCTTTCCAACGGTACGGCATGAGCAGGCCGCCGATCCCGAAGATCGGCGTGAAGTACGTATGCGCGATGGCGTAAAGCGGAAAGTACTTCAATAGACGATTCTGCCTGAACATGCGACAGGCCACGCTCACGACGGCAATATCACTGCAGAACTTGACTGCAATCACGCCGGCCACAGCGGGCGCAAACGCTGAGCCCGCCATCAGCACAAACGGCGCGGCTGCGATCAGCAAGTAGTAGCCATACACACCGAACAGAAACCCAAGCATGCTTCCTCGATAGGCAAGCCCCTTGGAGGCCCAGCGCAATCTCTGGTGAAGCATCTGCGCGAAACTGTCAACGGGCAGCGACTTCACCGTTGTCTCAGGATCGATCGAGAAGGCCATTCTCCATTTCGACAACCGCGCGACACGTTGCGCAAAGAGCACATCATCGCCCGATACCTGCCGGTTACTCTCGCCGAAACCACTGATTGCAGTATACACTTCTCTTCGGTAGGCGAGGTTGGAGCCGTTGCAGCTTCCCGCGATTCCCGCGCCGATGGCGCCGGCGGCAAGAAAGTTCTGCACGAAGAAATCCAGCCACTGCACGGACTGCCAGACCGGAACCGGCTCGCCTTCGAGATCAAAAACTGTTATGCCTGCAACGACTCCCACTTCGGGAGTCATATGGGTAACCAAACACCGAAGCCAACCGGCATCGTATTGACAATCTGCATCGGTTGTTACGATGATCTCACCCGAACTTGCCGCGATTCCCAGAGCCAGTGCGTGCTTCTTCGGCGACTGCGGTCGCGACCCACTGACTCGAATCGATCTCAATCGGCCGAACTGACTCGCAAGTTCGTGCAAAATCTCCGGCGTCGAATCATCGCTGCGATCATCAACGACGATGACGTCCCAGTGCCCGGGATAATCCTGCCGCATCAGCGATTGCAACGTCCGCTCCAGCACCTCGGCCTCGTTCCGTGCCGGGAGCACAACACTCACGCTCGGCCACTTTACAAACTCTACGCGACGATTTCGCTTTAGTGCCGACAGACCGCGCAAGAACCCAAACAATACGGTCACATATGCCACGGTCAAAACGGACAGCACACTCAGAAAAAGAAATCCCCACTCCATCAGGCCGGCGACTCCGCGGCGCGCCAAAAGCGGGGAATTCTCAGCGCTTGCAAATAGGGTAAACCCGCCAGTCCGGGCAGGAAGACGTTCAAGAAAAATGTGGCAAGTGACGCCGCCACGGCAATCGAGGGTGCGATTCCCAGTCCCGAGAGAATCACGACCGCCGACCATTCACCGATTCCCAGAGCGGCTATCGTGATCGGGAGAGCCCCCTTCAGGAAGAAGGTAAGTAACACGGCGAGCATGCCCGCCAAAAAAGCCAAGTCACCACCCATGGCCCTCACCAGCACAACGACCTGCAACAGGGCGATGGCAGTCGATCCCGCCGTAAGAAACCACAGCCTTGCACTGTCTTGGAGCGAAATCTCACTCAATACCTGCACGGAGCGCTGGAGTTTCTCTCGCAGCGGAAGCTTGGACGCAAGCCACTGCACCGGACGATACAGCACTTTAGGATATAGTCCAAGCAGAAGTATGAATGTCCCAAGTGCTGTCGCCGTTCCGGTCGCGGCGCCGGTGTTCAATTCCCGGAAGGCAGCGCTCCAACCGAGGCTTGGAAGTAACCCCACGGCGACAAGCCCGCCGCCGTTAATCAACATCGCCGAGTAGCTGCGCTCGATGATGGAGGCGCCGAGTGCTCGCGCTAAAGAACCGTTGCGAATCGCCAGCGCGCGGCCAAACTGCCCGATTCTTCCCGGCGTCATCAAACCAAGCGTGAACCCGACCCAGTAACCGCGCCAGATGTCATGATTCGTGGTATGATCGCTAATTTTCTGAGCCAGCAGCCTCCAGCGTAAGTACTGCATGAGATGCGAGACCAGTGACAGTACGACGAGGACGACAATCGTTCCGCCTGGCAGGCCGAGCGCCACCGACAGCACATCGCGCCAGTGAATCTGCCGGAACAACAGCACAAAGGCGACCGCTGTGAGCGTGAGTTTGATTCCAAGCACGAACACCGATCGACGCGACGCGGGCTCTTTGCCTGAAACAATATTACCGTTCATCGATCCGCCAATTCCATGCTTCGCGACTCCTATGCCGCGCTTGCCGATGTTGCATGTCGACGCAATTTCCACGTGTACTGCGGCAGCACCGCGAGCATCGGTTTCACAATAACATAGAACGGAAGTATGATCTCGCTAAGTGCGAGGTTTGCTCCCGTCACCGCAATGCCGAGCCGTTTACAGAAAATCCTCGCCGTCGGCAATTCGACGGCGATCTTCGCCAGCCAGATTGCCGCGGCAACAAGGAAGTACTTCGTATCAAAAAGACTGATGCCGGTGAATGCAAATGCAATCCCGTACGAGGCAATGGAAGCCGCATAGAGCAATCGCCACTTTGCCGGATAGTACCTGGTCACACTCTGGTGCCGAATTGCCGCGTTCAGATTTCGGGCAAGCTCGGGTATGCGGCAATCCTCAACTAAAGATTCGGATGACGACGCAAATTTCACTTTCCAGCCGGCCGCCGCTATCGCTTGCACAACCAGATCGTCATCTCCGGACTGCACGGTCGGAAAGGGAAATCCCACGAGCGAGCGAAACGCCGTTCGGCGGTAAGCAAGGTTTTGCCCGCTCGCACTGGCAGGAGTGCCCCAGCCGATCGCCGAACACATCGTGTAGTTGACAAACAACCTCTCGAATCTGTAAAAAGCTTCCAGCCAGGTTCGTGATTGTGTTGGA
>CAZGVT010000131.1:0-8518 GCA_964529255.1 uncultured Alphaproteobacteria bacterium
TACTGCCGGACTGCCGCACCGAATGCTGAATTGGGCGGAGTTCCAGCGCTTCATGAAAACGCTGATCACCGCTGGTGCGATCAAGTCCATTCGCGAAATCTGGTGGGATGTCCGCCCGCACCCCGGCTTTGGAACGATTGAGGTTCGGGTCTGTGACGGTAATCCCGACTTTGAAGACGTCCTGGCGATTGTGGCGTTGATTCAGGCCACCGTTGTTTGGCTGAACCGCCTTTACGATCTCGGCGAGGAACTACCTATTCATCGCTATTGGAGCATCAAGGAAAACAAGTGGCGCGCTGCACGGTGGGGGCTCGACGGTGAGTGTATTTACGACGATCATGGTCAGACGCGGCCCTTTCGGGATGATATCCGCGAGCTGGTTCGAAACGTCAGTCCATTTGCCGATCAGTTGAATTCCGCCAAGGAGCTAAATAGAATCGAGTCGATGCTCCTGCGTGACGGCAGTTGTGTGCGGCAGCGAAAAGTCTTCGAGAAGAGCCAGTCGCTCGAAGGAGTCGTCCAATCCATTGTCGATGAATGGCAGGCCGGCATTCAGGGATAAGATCGTTGGGAGCGGTGGATGCCGCGATTCCGTATTCAGTTTGATATGAGTTTACCGAGGTAGAGTTGCAGAGAGAACATCACCGCTGGTTCAGTCCGGCACTGGGCCGGGAAATGGACCTGCTCGCTTACGGCCACTACGGACGGCCGATGCTGGTCTTTCCGAGCGCAAACGGCAGGCACTTTGAGTTCGAGGACAACCGGATGGTCGACACGCTCGCTTATTTCATCGATTCCGGAAGGATCAAAGTCTATTGTCCCGATAGCGTGAATGAGGAAAGCTGGTTCAACAATGGCGCGCCGCCCGCGTGGCGACCGCTTCGCCATCAGCACTATCAGGATTACATCGTCAACGAAGTTGCGCCGTTCATCCGGCATCACTGTCAGGATCAGGGACTTCAATTCATCGGGACAGGTTGCAGCTTCGGCGCGTACCAGGCGCTGAATTTCGGCCTTAAGTTTCCGTGGATGTACAGTCACTTGATCTGCATGTCCGGCGTTTATGATGTCAAAGAGCGGGTTTACGGCTATTACGACGACAATATCTACTTCAACAATCCGCCGGACTACGTGCCCAATCTGAATGATCACGGAGCGCTGGAGCAGATTCGTCGCATTCGCATCGTGCTGGCGGTCGCTCAGGGTGCGTGGGAGGGCAATTGTATCGCACAAACGGTTGACATGTCCGAGAAGCTGAACCACAAGGCAATTCCCCATCACTTGAGCCTGTGGGGTCACGAATGGCCGCATGACTGGCCGACTTGGAGATCCATGATTCACCACTACATTTCGACCCTTGAAGGATAGTTCAGTGGCTCGGCTGCCGCGCATTTGTGTGCACTTCCGGGCTGTGAGTTAATCCTGAGTTAAGTTAGCTGCGGAGGAACGATGGCAACGAAGAAAGAGACCAAGGCAAAATCGAACGGCAAGCCACCAGCTAAGGTCAAGAAAGTGACCGAAGCGCCGGCGGTGATTACGAAGCGCATCGGGCTCCTGCTCGGAAATGAGTACGCCTGGCCCGCCTCGTTCGAAGCGTTGATAGACCGGCTCAAGCTCTCCATTCCGGCCACCAAAAAGCGAGTGCAATTCGAGGTTGGACGGCTGTCGATTGAGCCGTTCAATCTGCGTCAGCCTGTCAGCCACGATTTGATCATCGATCGCCTGGGTTACTGGCACATGACCGTGCGCGAGTGGCAGAAAAAGGCCTGCCTTATGCACGATACTTATCTCGTGAACAACCCGTTCACCTTTCAGGCGATGGAAAAGCACTCTGCGTACTGCGTGATGATTCGGCTGGGCTTCAACATTCCGGAGACTTGGCTGATTCCGCAGAAGCAACTGCCTCCCGGCGATGAGCGCGCGCGTGTTACCGCCGAAAATTATCACCGCATGTTCAATCTCGAAGACGTCGTCGCGGCCGTTGGTGGTTATCCCGCGTTCATGAAACCGTACAACGGCGGCGGCTGGCGGGGGGTGAGCAAGATCGACAATGCGGAGATGCTGCACAGAACATACGATGCGTCTGGCGAGGAGACGATGCACATTCAGCAGGGGATCACGGACTTTGATGTGTTCGTGCGCTGCCTCGGCTGCGGTCCGCAAGTCATCGCCATGAAATACGATCCTTCGCAGCCGCTGCACAGACGATACGTCATCGATCACAATTTTCTCTCACCGCAGGAAGGCCGAACCGTTACCGATATCACCCGGCTGATCAACGCATTCTTCGGCTGGGAATACAATTCCTGCGAGGCGCTCATTCGCGATCACGTCGTGTACCCGATTGACTATGCAAACGCCACCCCGGATACTTCGCTGATCAGTTTGCACTACTATTTCCCCTGGGCGATCAAGGCGCTGGTCCGCTGGTCCGTGTTCTGTGCGGCAACCGGGAGAAAGATGCGCCTCGACATGAACATGCGCGACTATTTCAGGATCGCCGACAAGGATATCTCATTTCCCGAGAAAGTCAAACAATATAACAGGCTGGAAGCGGACTATTTCGAAACGGCCAAATTCAATGAATTCTGCGCGAAGCATCTGGCTCGCGTGGACGACATTGCTTATGATTTCTTTACCGGGGACGAATGGGATGCGATCCTGGTTGAGCGGATCAAGCGGTCGTTCCCACAGCACGAGTGGGATGAGTTTATCGCTCACTATCGCGGCATTCTGCAGTACTGGGCCAAGACGGAGGCAGAACGATTGGAAAAGGTGACTGAGGTTGTCAAGTGATGAATAAGAGCCGCCGCAGAGCATGAGCCAACACGAAATTCTCGTCACCGTTGAGGTCCCGCCGGAAACGCCGCACGACGCGGCGATTTTCGTAGCCGGCGACTTCAATGCGTGGCATCCGTCCAGTCCCGCCCACAGACTGCGTTCGAACGGAGACGGTAAATTCTCACTTCGCTTTTTTGTGTTCGACGAGGAAGCAAAATTGAAAATTACCCGCGGATCCTGGGATACCGCGGAGTGCGACGGCAACGGTTTGCCTGTCGTTGATCACATCTGGACGCTGGATGAAATCGACGAGCCGATGAACCTCGCCGTTGAAGCCTGGTTGGATCTGAAGCCGGAAGCGGCGCCGTTCCGGCCGCGACATACGTTGACCGGCGACATTCGCGTCGTAAAAGATGTTCATTTCGACTCCCTCGGCCGCTACGTCGATCTAATCGTTTATCTTCCGCCGTCCTATGAAACAGCTTTAGAAAAACGCTTTCCCGTACTGTATATGCACGATGGACAGAATCTGTTTGACGAGGTGACGGCCTACGCGGGTGAATGGCAAGTCGATGAATCGTGCGAGACTCTCGCCCGCGAGCATGGACTGGAACTGATCGTCGTCGGTATTCCGAACGCGGGCCGGAGGAGGCTACTCGAATATAGTCCATGGCAAGACGAGCACCTGCTCGAAGGCGGGCGCGGTGAGGAGTATCTCAACGTTATTACCGGAACCGTGAAACCGCTCATCGATGCGCAATTCCGGACTTCGGCTGATAGACAGTCGACAGGAATCATGGGATCGTCCATGGGCGGACTGATTTCGCTCTACGCGGGATTCAGGAGACCTGATATTTTCGGCGTTATCGGAGCCATGAGCCCAAGCATCGGTTTCGCCGCCGCGCAGATACTCGAGTTCGCAAGATTCAGCAATCATGCGGAACCGCTGCGCATCTATCTCGATTGCGGTGGAAACGAGTTTCCCGGATTTCGCGCCCGATCGCAACGGTACGTGTCGCTGACGCAGGAAATGGCGCAAGCGCTCGTCAAGCCTCAGCATGACGTGAAGCTAATTGTCGAGCCGCAGGCTTCACATAGTGAGACTGCATGGGGTCGACGGTTTTCCGAGGCGGTCAAATTCATGTTCAGGCGCTAACCGGTCTCGTTTTTGACATGCACAGAAACGCAACACGGCGGCCAATCGGCCGCCGTGTTGCGCTTATCCGTCCGAATCTTACGCCGTAATGCTACTTGAGCAGCGCGACTTTCTGCATTGCCCGTGCGGCGCCCTGTCGCAGTTCCACAAAATACAGTCCCGAAGCGGCACTGCTTGCATCCCACGACACCTGGTGCATCCCCGCATGCGACGTACCGCTGAAGAGTGTCGTCACCAGCCGCCCGTTCAGATCGTACACCCTTAGCGAAACTAATCCTGCATGTTCCACTGAATACGTGATCGTCGTCCGCGCATTAAACGGATTGGGAAAACTTTCTGCGAAGCCAAACCCGCCATGGATTACATCTTCCCGCTCTTCGGGGTAAACGGTCATGTCCGGTGTAAGCCGAACGGAAATTCGGTGACCAACTTCTGAAGGGATGATACCGGACAAGGCAGGATAAGACTCCGGGCCCATGACATCCCCCGTAGGGAAGTAGACTCGAACGTCGTAGCTCGCATCCTCATTCACGACAAAATAGTTATTCATACCACTGCGGGCTACATTGCCGCTGTTTAGTTCTGACCCTGCGAGAGTGACTTCGTGACCATGCAACGAAATCTCGACTCTGCAGTGCCAACGATCCGGCTCGCCGTTGGGTCCCAAGACTTGAACTTGAAGACGACCGGAATTCATCGCGAGATTGTTGCGGTATAATTTTACCGCCTGCATGTGCGCAGTTATGAGAAGATCAAGATCTCCGTCGCCGTCAAAGTCTCCCCAGTTACCATTGCCATCAGGCAACAAATCCATGTCATTCTCGGGAGCGATATCAGTGAACCAGAGTTGGTTTCCGATGCGCATGTCCATTCGAAAAAACTGATTGGGTGAGAGATGATCGCCGCCGCCACCCGGTCGACAGGCGTAAACATCCAGGTCACCATCCATGTCGAAGTCGGCAATTGCGTACTCTGCCGCATACGGGTGCACATCATCGAAATCCGTTTGCATTCCGTGGACAATTGCCTGAGCGAATGTACCGTCTCCGTTATTCAGCCAGATACCATGGCTGTTGAGGTCCTGTGTAATTAGGTCGGGATACTTATCATTGTTGAAATCGGCAAACGTACATCCGCCTCTGGCGTGCATATTCGAAAATCCCGCGGACACAGTGCGATTCTCGAAGACTCCATGACCCAGATTCAAATAGAATTCCTCTGGACCGTTAAGTTGGGTCATGAAAAGATCGATCTCTCCATCGAGATTAACATCAGCGGACGCAAAGCGATGAAAACTCGAATAAGGAGGCAACAACGTCGTCTCGGTTACGTCGGCGAATCCCTGTCCAACGATGTTGCGGTAAAGAACCCAACCTTCTCCTACCACCCCCCAGAGTATGTCCATCCAACCGTCGTGGTCAAAATCGACCCAATCCAGGTCTCGAAGATGCATGTCCGTTGGAATTCCGAGCTGGATCGTCCGGTCAACATAATGGCCTCCTTCGTTAACCATCAACTGAGATCCCGTCTCCGTTGCGCCGATCAAAATGTCGTAATCGCCGTCGCGATCAAAGTCAAGCGGCAGCGTTTTCCCATTGTCTCGCCCATTGAACAGTCCGGTGTTCTCCAGTCGCGTGAATGTCGTACCATCGTTACGGTACAGCTCGACCCGAGAGCTGAAACGATGCCCTACCAAGAGATCAAGGTCTTCGTCGAAATCCCAGTCGTACCAAAAAGTCTGCCCTGTTGTGCCTACATCTGCCAGATCCATGTCTTCGGCAACTTCCGTGAACAGTTCCTGCGCACTTGTCGTGCTAAATACGAGGAACAAGGTGAACAACATTCCCATCGTCATTGAGAGATCAGTGCAGCGCTTCATGACGGTCCCCTATAGTTGAGTGTTCGAAGTTGGCTCCAGTAGAGTTTGGAACAGATACTGGATCTGACTGGAGCTAATGCTAATCGTGGCTTCTTACCCACTATCAAAGTAGTATGAGTTTGCGTAATTGTCAATAGGTGCCAACTTTATACCAAAAAGAAAACGGTGGCCTCAGGACCACCGCTCTCTGCATAATTCTATGTGATTAAAACAAATAAATCGTGAAAAACAGGAAAATCCAGACCACGTCGACGAAGTGCCAGTACCACGAGGAGGCGACAAAGCTGAAGTGACGCTTTTCGTCGAAGTGACCAAGCCGCAACCTGAACCAGACCATCAACAGCATGATAATCCCCGTCGCGACGTGCATGCCGTGGAATCCCGTCATGGCAAAGAACTGCGAGCCGAACACCCCGCTCTGGATGGTGAAATTGTCGTAGGCCTTCAGGAACCCATATTCGTGCGCCTGAAACCCGAGGAAGATAATCCCCAGAATCATCGTAATCATCGTCCACCGACGTGAGACGAGCTTCTTCCCGTGGATCAGCGCGTGATGCGCAAACTCCATCGTCACCGAACTGGTCATCAGGATCAAGGTCGCGATCGCGGGAAGCGTCGTGTCGATCTCCGGAGCCCCGACCGGCGGCCATTCGGCGTGATGCGCGCGCGTGTAATAATGATGACCGAAAAACGACGCGAAGATCGCAGCCTCGGAGACGAGAAACAGCTTCAGTCCCAGCCGCATCCAACGGTCATCTTCCATTACATTGGGAAGCGCGGCAGTCTCCTTGATCAGCGTGCTCGCCCAGCCCATCAAACAAACGACCACCAAAACCGCGCCGAAGATCAAGAGCCCGGTACCGGAACCATTGCCCCAGACTAGCATGAGAAAGCCGACCGGCAGGAGCAAGATACTCATCGCCAGCGCAAATGGCCAATAGCTCGGTTCCGGTAGATGGACGTGCTCTTCGGCTTCGGTGTCGGATTGCATCACTACTTCAGTGTTTGCGGCCATGGCAACTCCGAGTTCTGAGATGTCGGGAGTTTATGAACTGAAAAGACTCGATTGTCTGCAAATGCTCAGTGATAAACTGAGCGCTCCAGATTCAAGCCGAATTTCTGCAGGTAGAGCAGGCTGAATACGACCACGCCGACAACGACAGCGACCAGCAGCCAGGCGAGGCGGCGATTTCGGCTGCGAGTGACTGGGTCGAGCGGATTCTCTTCCGCGAACATCAGCCCTGAACCTTTCCTGAATCTGCCTGTGCGACATTGGGCACGTTTCGCCCGGTCTCCATCTCGAATTTCTCCTTCTGGAAGAGCGTATAGTGCAGCGTCACCTGTTCAACCTCAGGCTTCAGATCCGCAGAGAGTATCGAGACTACCGGATACGTGCGTTCCTCGTGAGGCGCCAGCGTCTGATCGTCGAAGCAAAAACACTTCGTCATCGTGAATTTCTTGGCGGCATCCTCGGGAAGTATCGAGTGAACGGGCCGGAAATACACCGTATCGTCGGACATATTTACGAACTTATACTCATTTTCAAACTTCTTCCCCACCCGCACATTCTGAATCGAGTGCTTCGGCCGGAAGTAGACCGGCAGCTTTCCCGCGACCACTCCGGTATAGAGGACTTTCAGTTCGCGCCCGCCCTCCGTCTCCTCAACATCCGCAAGCGGCGAAATCGCGATCCCGATCTTCTCGCAAAACAACCTGAACAGCGGCACCTGAGCGAATGAGAATCCCACCATGCCCAGGATAATCGGGACCATGATGAACCAGAGCATCCGCCGGTTTTTTCTTTTTCGTGTGACTTCTGTCGTCGGCTCGATTGAATTCATTTTCTAAATTCCGCCCTCTTGCGCCGGGAATCTGCTTCCAAACGCGGTATCATCCGGACAAAACTAATTTGCGTTCCTGCTCACGCAGGCATTTTCTACAGATGAAAAACCTTGTCCGCCATCATGGCCACAAATAAGACCATAAGATAGACAATCGAGTACTTGAATAATCCCCAAGCTTGCGCGTTCTCTTCGTTACGCCAAATCCGGTACGCCTTGCGGACGAATAGCCCACCGAGCACCAGCGCGACCAGCAGATAAACCAATCCCGCCTGCACCAGCATCAGCGCAAGGCTGATCCCCACCATCCAGGTGGCATAAATGAAAATCTGTCGCCGTGTCTCGGCATCGCCTTTGATAATCGGCAGCATCGGAATCGCTACCGAAGCGTAGTCCTTCTTTACGCAAAGAGCCAGCGCCCAGAAATGCGGCGGAGTCCAGAAGAAGATAATCAGAAACAGTATCCACGGCGTCAGCGCCAGTCCGCCCGTCGCGGCCGACCAGGCAATAATCGGCGCCATCGCTCCGGCAGCTCCGCCGATTACAATATTCAAGTGCGTGCGAGGCTTCAGCCAAAGCGTGTAGAAAAAACTGTAGAACAGAATTGTCCCCAGCGCAATGGCCGCCGAAAGCCAGTTGAAAATAAATCCGAACAGGGCAATCGACCCGACACCAAGCGCAATCGCAAAGTTCAACGCTTCACGCGGAGTGAGCGCCTTGCGTGGCAAGGGTCGCCGCGCTCGCGTCCGGCTCATCAAACTGTCGATGTCGCGCTCGAAATATTGATTCAACGCATTCGCACACCCGCCGGTCATCAGCAGCCCGATGCAAACAAGCGCGAATCGAACCGGCTCATGCGTC
>CAZGVT010000132.1:0-7931 GCA_964529255.1 uncultured Alphaproteobacteria bacterium
GATGACGGCAATCATCTGCTGACCGCCTGGGACCAATCCGGCATTTCGAATATTTACCGAATAGAACTTTCATCCGGCAACCGCGAGATGCTCACCTCTGTGCTCGGCGGCGCATATTATCCCGACATGCGCGGCGATCAACTCGTCTATGCGGACTTCTGCGAGAACGGTTTTCGGGTTTGCCGTCTGGATCAGCCCAAGCCGTTGAGACCGATCCGCTCGACGCTGGATGAAAACTCAATCTACGCGCCCAAGAAACCGGAGTACGATCTTGCTGCGGCGAAACCGGACGGGAATAGCTACAAGCCAACTTTTGAGTCGCTCTACTGGTTTCCGAGAATCGCCTTTGACTACAACACGTTCAAACCGGGCACCTATTTGTTGCTGAATGACGTTCTCGATAAACTGAGTTTTATCGGCGGTTTTGCGATCAATGAGAAGAAGGATTACGATCTTTACGGTCAAGTGGAGTATCGAGCGCTTTATCCGACGGCATTTGCCGAACTCTATCACGTCCAGCGCCGCCTCGCTCACACCTTTGCGGACTCCACACGGATTGTCGGCGAGGACCCCGGGCACATCCCGATTTATGATACGTTTGACATTCGCTATCGCTACCAGTTGAACGAGATTGATTTTGGCCTTCGCGTGCCTCTGGGCGGGAACCGCACGGTAAAAGCAACCGGAGTGTACAGCCGATACGTCGCGCACAATCGCTTTGACGACGGGACGGCGATCTCAATCACCTATTTCAAGGGCTGGGCAGGCAAGCTTTCTTACTCGACGGACCAGCGCAGGCGCGGGATCGTTTCGGAGATCAATCCGTCGGCGGGACACAAGGGTTACATCGAGTATACGCGCGCAAATCATCTTTTCTTCACGGACATTGAAGTGGGCGGGAACGCCATCGGCCTTCAGGAAATTTACGCACCTTACAATTACGATTTAGTTGAAGGCGGTCTGGAAAAGTACTTTTCACTTCCGGGTTGGAGCCATACGCTTGAGCTTCGCGCTCGCGGCGGCTATATCGGAGAGAAAGTCGATCCGTTCTTCTACATCTACGCGGGCGGCTTGCCCGGCATGCGCGGCTACTCGTTTTATAGTCTTGGTGGCGAACGAAATGCGGTGGCAACCGGCACCTACAGATTCCCGATCGTCACTCGCGCGTCATGGAATCTCTGGCCGCTCTCCGTCAACCGGATTTACGGATCCGCTTATTTCGATGTCGGCGACGCATGGGCCGGCGATTTTGACGGCTCGCGCTTGAAAAAGGACGTGGGCGCGGGCTTGCGTATGCAACTGCACTCGTTTTACTCCTATCCCACGTCGATTGCCTTCGATGTGGCCTACGGATTTGACAAGTTTACTCTAATTGAAGACGAAGATCGCACCGATTACGGTCAGGAACTTCGCTATTACTTGACCGTATTGTTCGACTTCTACAGCCCGTTTGCCGAGCGCACGGGCCACGATCACGGATTTTGAAGCATAGAAGAACCATAGATAGAAGGAGAGGATTCGATATGAATCAAGCAATTCTCATCTCCGCATGCCTGTGCGTTGCGTTACTCGCGGGCACGGTTTCGCCGGGTCATGCGGCGGATTGGAAACTGGACCCCAATCGCGTTCAGCTCGCGGAGTCCATCGGCAGCGGCCAGGCACCGGCGGATGAAACGTCCGTCTTGGACGGAACAACGACCAAAAAGAACATCGGCAAAGGCGTATTGCTCTCGCTGCTCATACCGGGAACCGGTCAATTGTACGCGGGATCTTGGCTGCGCGCGCTCCCTTGGGTTGCCATTGAAGCGGTAAGCTGGGCGATGTTTGCAAAGTACCACGGAGACGGCCAGGACAAGACGGATCAGTTTGAGGCCTTTGCGGGAGCCCAGAATTCTCCCAACAACTTTTTCTACGACGCCTATATGCTCCGTGAGTTCCAGGTGGCCTCCAGCGATCAGTTCTCTACCAATCCCTATCAAGGAACTTTAGGAGTTTGGAAGGACGAGCCCTGGAATGTCCGCGATGAGCATCTACCCGCCCCGTTCACTCACGACATCAATACCGAGGACGTGCAACAGTACTTCGAGATGATCGGCAAGTACTACTCTCAATTCGGCTTCGGCTGGCGTGACACGTATCCTGCAGGAACGGATCTGAACAATCCGGATGCAGGGGACATTTGGACCGATCCGAGTCAGGGTTTCACAGATGATGCGGCGACGGTTGAGTTTGACGGTAACTCGAATCTCTTCTTTGAGTATCGGGACATGCGAGGTGAGGCCAATGACTTCCTCGATAAGGGAAACATTGCGATGGAAATCGTGCTCGTGAACCACGTCGTCTCCGCGCTCGATGCCGCCTTCGCCGTGCGCAGGTTCAATAAGCAGCTCGAAAATTCACCGCTTGGCGACCTGAAACTTCGCTATGATATTCGCACCGGTGACGGTGAATTATATCGCGGCCTTGCCGCTTCGATTCCATTGGGCAAATAATCGTGTTGTGCTTCGCCACTCTGCGCGCGGTTGCCGCGATTTCACTGCTCGCGCTGCTCGGGTCATCCGGTGCGCTGGCTAAAGGAAAAGGACAGTCCGCGTTTCTACAGTCGCTCATTCTTCCGGGCTGGGGACAATACTCGCTCGGCCAGAAAAACGCCGCTCTCGGCTTTGCCGGAGCGGAGTTGGCGATGATCGGCGGCTTGCTCGCTCTGAATGAGTACGGCAGCAGCACGCGGGATGACTATATCGCGATGGCGCGAAACTATGCCGGCGTTCAGGGCGATCACGAGCATGACTACTATGTGGACGTAGGCAACTGGATGACCACTCAGCAGTTCAACGATCAGCGGCTGCGCGAGCGCGAGTTCAACGCGCTGTATCGCCTGGAATCCGAGCAGTGGAGCTGGCAATCGGAGGAACAACGCGGGCTGTTCAAGAAGATCCGCATTCGTTCCGACCGTGCCTTCAACAACATGCTCTATCTTGTCGGCGGACTCGTGCTCAATCACATTACGTCGGGGATTCACGCCGGCCGAAGCGCCGTGAGCTTGGAAAAGAAATCGGGTGAACCTTCCCTCCGCTCGCACCTTGACTTTCGCGTCAAGCCGTTGCGGCGGGAAAAGGGCGCCAAACTGGGCATCACGTATCACTTCTGAGCCATGACACGACTCCTGATCACAGGTGTGTCCGGCTTCCTGGGATCGCATCTCGCGGTGGCGCTTTCGAAGCGGTACGAATTGTTTGGAGCGTCCGGTAAATGTGCGTCGAGTCCGCTCTCAAATACATCGCGTCTGAATCTGGCGAACCCGGAAGAAGTTCGGGAATTTGTGGATTCTGTCAGTCCGCAAATCGTGCTGCATTGTGCTGCGATGTCCAGGGTGCTCGCCTGCGAGGCGTCGCCCGGCCTGGCACATGCAGTGAATGCGCGATCAACCGGAGTGATTGCTGAGTGGTGCGATAGTCATCATGCCCGCTTGATCTACCTTTCGAGCGACCAGGTGTTCTCAGGTACCCGCGGCTACTACGAAGAGTTGGACACTCCGGGTCCGATCAATATTTATGGCCGCACAAAGTTGGATGCCGAGAGGCTTGCACTCTCTTTGTGCCGCCGCTCTGTTATAGTTCGAAGCAACTCTATTGTCGGTCGCTCTCTCGGCTGGGGCGAGAGTTTCACGGATTGGGTGCGCAATTGTTCTGAGTCCCAAACTCCGAAGGACCTATACGGCGATCAATTCAGATCTCCCGTTCATGTTCGGGACATGATCACGGTTGTGGAATTGCTCTGTGAAAACGAGTTCGTCGGAGTCCTGCATGTGGGCGGCCCGGAGCGGCTTAGTCGACTCGAGACCGCTCAGATCTTGTTGCGCGCAATGGATACCGACATGGGAGTGTTTTCATCGGCAAGCTATCGAACCCATCCGGATTCGGCGATCATGCCCGCTGATACGAGCTATCGGTTACGGGATGTGTTGACCATCTTTCCCGAACTCAGTTCTCGTGACATCGGCAGTCGACTCGAGGATGAAGCGCGCGCGCAGGTTCAGGCATGATCTGCAAAGCCATTGACACGCGCTACCTTGTCAGATTCGAAGCGGGGGAGAAGTACCCCGGCGACTTCCAGACGCTGGCACGGGATAACGACTGGCGTTCAGGCTCCATATCAGGTATCGGAGGTGTTTCGGACGTCGTATTGGCTTATTACGACGTCGCAACCCGAAACTATCTGACAATTCCTGTAGACGGGATTGTGGAGCTGGTCTCACTGTCGGGAAACCTCGCAGAGTTTAATGGTGCGTTGATTTGGCACTGTCACGCGACGGTTGGAGACCGGAATGGATCGTTGAAAGGCGGACATCTGGTGGGTCTGACCGTTGCACTCACTCTCGAGTGCTGGGTAACGCCGCATACGGTCCGCGTGAGCCGGCGGCGGGACGAAACAGCGGGATTGAACTTCTTGGACTTCAACCTATAGACGCATTGAGGAACGGCGCGTGAGCGAGGAGCTTGCTCAGCGAAAGTACTTTGTCGCCATCGCGGGAAATATCGGAGTCGGCAAGACAACCCTCAGTCATGCCTTGGCCTCGCGTTTGGATTGGCGCTGCTATTTGGAACCGGTGGTGAACAATCCGTATCTCGACGACTTCTACGCGGATATGTCGCGCTGGGCATTCCATCTCCAGGTCTACTTTCTCAGCAAGCGGTTCGAGAGTCAGCGGCAAATCGAAGAAGGCGGCAGATCGTGCGTGCAGGATCGCACGATCTACGAGGATGTCGAGATCTTCGCGCGCACTCTCCACAATCGAGGCCACATCGTCGGACGCGACTGGGATAACTATCAGGACCTGTTCAATACCATGACCGAATTCCTGCGCCCGCCCGACCTCATCGTTTATTTACGTTGCGATCCCGAGACCCTGATGAACCGCATTGCTCGTCGCGGGAGGGAATCGGAGCAGAGTATCCAGCGGTCCTATCTCGAAGAACTCAATGAAGCCTACGAGAATTGGATTGGCCGGGCCACGAATCAGTTTCGCGTGGCCATCGTGGACACCGGAAAAGGGTCGGAACTGAACGCTGAGCAGGTACTCGAGCAGAGTCTCTCACTGCTTCGGATTAAGCTTCAACTTGAACTCCCGTTGTAAACATGCTATTGAATTGGATAGATCCCCTCAAATACCTTAAGAGCCCCTGGACCTCCGGCTACTTCTACCTGCTTGTCGCCGGGCTTTGCGCAATCGCCTTGATTGTCTGTCATCGTGCCGGCGCCACGATCGGGTTGCCCGCGATACTTGCCGTCTTAGGCGCGGCATCGGGAGCCGTGGCATGGTATCAAAGCCTCGGAGCGGAATCCTCGTCGAATCGCCTGCCGTTATTGCTCGCGGTCACCGGATTGGGCCTCACTTGCGCAGCGTTCTTGCTTGCCGCAACGCGAGCGGTTCACTTCATCGAATGTGCGATTGGATACGGAATACTCTTCCTTTTTGTTGCCGGGAGGATTCGCGGCGTGCTTGCGAAGGCACTTCTCGCTCCCCCCATGTTTGGAGCGCTGGTGTTGTGCGTCGGCGCGGCGGCAGGCGCGGCGGCGCCCGGCGCGTTCCCGGCATTGTTCACGACCCTGCTTTCCGCAATCGCCATCACCACTCGCGGCCTTGAACTCGGAGAGTTTCACGCAAGTTTGGAGCCGAGAGGTCCGCAAGCACACTCAGTCTTCCATCGCACGCTGTCGGTGCTGTCGGTTGTGTTCTTTTTTTTCGGTGTCGTGGCCCTCTGGCCATGGCTTGGAAAGGTGTATGGATTCGGATATTTCTGGATCCTCGTGATTGGCGTCATCGTTCCGATTATGGCTCTCTGGGGCCGCATTCGCCAACCTCGCGGAGACACGGCGGAAGTGGCGCTCTCCCGCTTCAACCGGGTGCTGCCGTACTCGGCCGCTCTCATGTTGCTGGCTATCGCAGTCGGGTAGCATGTCCGGACGACACGGGCGGCGGCTGGTCCTGGTTTCCGCCAGCCCACGGCGCAAGGAGCTGCTCGCAAAATTAGGCTACCCGTTTGACGTTTCTCCCAGTTCCGCGCGCGAGCTGTTCGCCGGACCGAACGCGGAACAGATTGCGGCGGACAACGCACGAATCAAAGTTGAGCGATCCAGCCTGTTCGGGGATCGCTCTTGCGTTTTGATCGGCGCCGACACGATCATTTCTCTCGACGATGATATTCTTGGCAAGCCCTTTGGAGAAGCATCCGCAAGACGAATGCTTTTGAGGCTTTCCGGTCGGACGCATCACGTTGTCACCGGCATCTGTGTTTCCGGCTTCGTCACCGATACTGAATCCCGTCTTACTACCGCAATGGACGCCGTCGCATCAACGGTCACCTTCCGTCAATTGACATCCTCAGACATTTCGGGATACATACGGTCGAGAGAGTGGGAGGGAAAGGCGGGAGCCTATGCGATTCAAGGGCTCGCTGGGGCATTTGTGGAGGCGGTCTCAGGTGACTACGATAACGTTGTCGGGTTGCCGGTTACCGCAGTACGAGAACTGATGGAGAGGAGTCTTGGAAAGATCTACTTTTGCTGAAGACTTAAAACGCGCGAGAGAGTTCAAGCGATATTCAATCAGCGATGTGGCTGCGACAACTTGCATTCAGCGCGAGTACATCGAAGCCATCGAGCAGGGGAGGTGGGAAGAAGTACCTGCTGCATATCTTCGCGGTTACATAAGTCTGGTTGCGCAAGCAACCGGCATGAACATCGAAAAAGTGCAGATCGAGTTCGACCGCCTTCACAAGTCTCCGGATGATCGATCACACGCCGAAATTGACGACCTGCGGCCGCTTGCCGGCAGGAATGACCGAGTGGGCGACACGCGGGCCAAGATCCGTTCGAACTGGATTCGGCCCATCCTCGAAAACCGCCGTTTTTCATACATTGTACTGCTACTGGTGCTCGCGGCAGCGCTGATGGTCCGGCAAATCTTGTTCAAGCCCGGCATAAAGTCAACGACCGAACTGCTTCCGTTCACAAGCGCTCAATGCTATGTCGCCCAAACGACACATGGACCGTTCACTGAACTCAACCTCATCGGCCCGGCTGGAGGCGGGAAGGAAAAGAGCCGCGCACTGTACTTCATCGGTGTAGCGCCCGGATGGATCGCTATTCCCACGGACGGGGATTCGCTTGTCCAGCTTTACCACGATTTCCATGACACATTGCACGTGCGATTTCAGGATACGCTTACCGTCCTGTCCTCGCCCGCGGGCAGCCTCTCTGGCTATCATTCTGATTTCTCGCCACTTCCAACAGAATCTATGGATGGAGACACGGCAATCTTCCGCTACCCTATAATGCAAGATTTACACACCCCCAGCCCAGCGCCCATACCGGTTGTCTCGTAAGCCATTGACTCTATCTGTGCTTATGGGTATATTGTGAAGTTTTCCGCATGTATAGATGACCACGACTTGCCGCATTTGCCTGCACTTACCCCTCGATGCTGTATCTCGCCATCCTCCTTGCCCTCCTGCTGTTCATCGGTCTACTCGAATTCAGGAGCCATCAAGATCGCGCCAACAAGATTGAAAAGCGAATCCATGTAAATGGCACTCGCGGCAAGTCTTCGGTGACGCGGCTGATTGCCGCTGGTCTTCGCGCGGGTGGTGTGCCCACTATGGCCAAGACGACCGGGACTCTTCCGCGCATTATTGACGAGCATGGGCTGGAAGTCCCGATCATTCGACCGTCCGGTGCCAACATTATTGAACAGGTCAAGGTTTTTCGCTACTTTGCCAAGCGAAAGCCAAAGGCGGTCGTCGTCGAATGCATGGCGGTAAATCCCGAGTACCAGTGGATCTGCGAACACAAATTCGTACATGCGACCGTCGGTGTGATTACGAACTGCCGCCTTGACCACATACTTGAGATGGGGCCGACCATCGAGA
>CAZGVT010000132.1:7941-8424 GCA_964529255.1 uncultured Alphaproteobacteria bacterium
ACATCACGCGCAGCTTGTGCAATACGCTACCGCCGAACGGGATTGCGTATACGAGCGAAGAGAAAATGTTCTGGCTGATGCGCAGGCAGGCTCGCAAAATTAACTGCAAACTCTATCGCGTCGATCCATCGACGGTGAGTTATCTTGAACTCGGCCGGTTTGACCACATCGAGCATGCGGATAATGTTGCGCTTGCGCTGGCTGTCTGTGAACACTTTGGAATTCAGAGGCAGGTCGCGCTGGAGGGCATGATTCGCAGTCATCCTGACGCGGGCGCCCTGCGCATCTACGAAGTCCAGGAAGACGGCAAGATCGTACAGTTTGTCCACGCGCTTGCGGCCAACGATCCCGAATCCACTCTGGCAATCTGGGAGAAGATGAAGTCCCTCACCACAGAACTTGGAACGGTCTTCGTGCTGCTGAATACTCGAGCGGATCGTTATGATCGCACCTGTCAGCTTCTCGAGATGATGCAGGAGGGCA
>CAZGVT010000133.1:0-8369 GCA_964529255.1 uncultured Alphaproteobacteria bacterium
ACCCAAGCCCAGCTTAAGGTCATTCGGGAAATGTTCGCCACCGTCGGCGAGACTGTGGTCGTGGAGGAGGATCTGATGAACGCCTCCACCGGACTGAGCGCTTCCGGTCCCGCTTATATTTACGTAATCATCGAGTCGCTCGCTGAGGCCGGGGTGAAAGTTGGCCTTTCCCGCGACCTGGCAACCAAACTCGCGGCCCAGACTACCTTGGGAGCTGCCGCGATGGTGCTCGCTACCGGTCGGCATCCGGCCCTGCTAAAAGACAATGTAACGACTCCCGCCGGAGTAACTATCGACGGCCTGATGGAACTCGAGGAGGGCGGCTTGCGCGTCGCTCTGATCAAGGCAATCATGATGAGCACCCGACGGGCGGCGGAGATTCAGGATCAGTTGGTTGCAACCCTCAAGGCCTGAATAACCAAAGCCACGGTCTCCGACATCAGGGCCCGGCGTGTGCTCTCTTTTCGAAGCGCAATTTTCCTTCAGGAGATATTCCCTATGACTCAGCTTCACAATCATTACGACGAGCTTATCTCACTCTACAAGGAGTATTCCGTTCTTGGCACCGTCTCGGGACTCCTGCATTGGGATATGCAGGTGATGATGGCTCCAAAGGGCGCGAACAGGCGGGCTGAACAACTCGCCCTGATTTCCGGGCTTGCTCACGAGAAACTCACTTCACCCCGCATCGGCGAACTGATTGAAAAACTCTCCGGGTCGGGGAACGGATTCACTCCGGATCAGCTTGCAAACTTGCGGGAAATCGACAGAGACTACAAACTTGCAACCAAGATTCCCAAGGAACTCGTGGAAGAACTGACACGAGCCGAGTCGCTCGCCCATGAAGTCTGGGTCAAGGCGCGGGAGAACAACGATTTTGAACTCTTCGCACCCCATCTCGAGAAACTCGTCCAATTGGTTTGCCGGAAAGCGGACTATCTCGGCTTCACTGAGGTCAGGTACGATGCGCTCGTCGATCAGTTTGAGCCGCAAGGCACGACTGCAATGTTTTCTAAGCTGTTCGACGAAGTCAAGGCTGTGACCATACCACTGGTCGAGAAAGTTGTGTCTTCGCGCGTGAAGGCGGACCACAGAATCTTTGACCAGGATTTTCCGGTCGACAAGCAGCGAGAGTTCGGATCCATCGTCATGAAACAACTTGGATTCGATACTCAGGCCGGGCGTCTGGACACTTCGGTGCATCCGTTTTGCAGCGGCGGCAAAGGAGATATCCGGATCACCACACGGTACAACCCGCGGGCGCCGCAACAGGCGCTGTTCGGAGTCATCCACGAAACCGGACATGCCCTATACGAGCAGGAGGTAAATCCCGACTATCTGTTCACGCCGCTCTCTGATGCGCTTAGTATGGGGATGCACGAGTCTCAATCGCGGATGTGGGAGAATTTCATCGGACGGGGTCGCCCGTTCTGGACCTATTTCTTCCCGATCTTTCAGAATACCTTCCCGGAACAGACAAAGGCAGTCACTCTCGATCAGTTCCTCGTCGCCGTGAATGACGTGCGGAAGTCGCTGGTGAGAGTGGAAGCCGACGAGCTTACCTACGACCTCCACATTATTCTGCGATTCGAGCTGGAACGCGACCTGATCTCGGGCTCACTCTCCGTGTCTGACTTACCCGCTGCGTGGAACAAAAAGTTCGAGGCCTATTTCGGTATGACGCCGCCGAATGTTGGCAAGGAAGGCGTTATGCAGGACGTCCACTGGTCTTCCGGAGCGTTTGGCTATTTCCCGTCGTACAGTTTGGGCAACATGGTAGCCGGGCAACTCTGGAAGGCGATGGGCAAGGACATTCCCGGCCTGGAGAAGAAATTCGAGGTCGGCAAATTCGGCGAGACGCTGGATTGGCTGAGGACTAACGTCCACTTGATGGGCCGGAAGCTAACCCGCGATGAACTGCTCATACGTGCAACCGGAAGCCCATTGTCGACCAGTCATTATCTCGAATACTTGAGACTAAAGTTCTCCGAATTGTACAACTTCTAAAGGGAATTTTCGCACACAAACAGAGGAGAGGCACGTTGAGGCCTCTCCTTGTTTTTTTAAACCGTTTATTTTCAATGAATTCAAGTGGGTTGTGGGTCCGAGTCATGCTTGAATTTTTCCAATATTATGTATATATTTCATGTGTGTACTTTACCGCAGTGTAAATTATTTCTGTTCTGTTACACCAAATGTACAATCTCCTCAATCAGGACTGCCAGACCCGTCACGATTGCCAAATTGCGCTTGCACCGCTCTTGGTGACCGTCGGCGAACTCACGGATCGTGCGGGCGATGCCTTTGTCTTTGGCCGCTTCGGCCTCTCGACCGCTCGATATGCCTTGCTCACCGTACTCGAGGGGCTCGAAGAGCGGCCAAGCCTCACCCAATTGAGGGACCTTGTCATGCGCAGCGCCGCCAATCTTACTCAGAGCATTGACGCTCTCGAACGAGATGGCCTCGTGCGCCGGACTCCTTCCCCCACCGACCGGCGTGTGTATCTGATCGAAATGACAGAAAAGGGTACGCATGTCCTGGGAAACGTCAACGACTATTTCCGCCGCACCATGACCGACTATCTCAGCGATTTCAGCGATGAAGAGTTGCGCCAGTTTGTCGATCTGCTCAAGAAATTTGGAAACAAGACCGTTCACTCGCTGACAACCCCGTCGTCTCAGGAACTCCCTCCTAACGTCCACGCGAAGTTAAATAAGTAACTCAAGAGCCAGCCTATGCGACTCAACTTTCTTACACGTCAGATCAACTGCCTTCTCGTGCTCACTATTGCGGCAGTCTGGAACTCCGCTGCGATGGCGATTACCGTGTCCGGCACCATAAAGGACAAGGAAACCGGAGAGACCATTCCCGGAGCTTCCGTGCAGGTTGCCGGCACTGTTCGTGGTGCCGCAGCAAATGTCGAAGGTTTCTTTTCAATACCAGACCTCGGTCAGGGTGATATCAGTCTCCAGATCAACGCACTGGGCTACACTCCGCAACGCAAGTCCGTTGACCTGACCGATGGCAAAGATGTCCACCTCAAGATCATTCTCGCTCCGGAGGCCCTGGAGATGGGCGAGGTAACCATCGAGGCGGAGTCGCGCGAGGAACGCGAGTACACTCCGCAAGTCGCCCAATACAGACTGGAGACTCGCGAGTTGAAGAAGCTTCCTCAACTTGCCGAACCGGACTTGTTCCGGTCGCTGCAAGTCATGCCCGGAGTGTTGCCAACCTCCGATTTCTCATCGGAATTGAATATCTGGGGTGGGTCAAGCGATCAGAACTTGATTCTCCTGAACGGCATCGAAGTTTACAAACCCACGCACCTCGGCGGTCTGTTCTCAATTTTCAATATGGACGCCATTAAGGATGTCAAGCTGATCAAGGGTGGATTCCCCGCTAAGTACGGCGGCCGTCTTTCTGCCGTCGTCGACATTTCGGATAGGGAAGGAAATCGCTACAAGACTCACGGCAAAGTCGGAATCTCATTCTTGTCCAGTCAGGCTGCGCTGGAAGGCCCGCTTCCGAAAGGCACGTGGCTGGTCGCCGGACGGCGAACCTATGTCGATGCCGCGACCAAGATCCTCGAAAACGCGGGGGTCATTGATGACGACTTCCCGTACTACTTCTATGACTTCAATCTCAAGCTGACGCGCGACTTTGCAAACGGGGACCGGCTCTCTCCCTCGATGTACGTCGGCCGGGATATTCTGAACATCACCTCGACAACAGATGATCGGATTCATTTGAACTGGGGAAATACCACCTACAGCCTGCCGTTCGTCAAAATCTGGAATCACAAGCTCTTCTCGACCAACACCATTGCCGGCAGCCACTACGTCTCAACCATGCGGTTCGAGACGGCGGCAGAATGGTCCGAATTCCGCAATCGAGTGAACGACCTCACGCTCAAATCGGACCTGACCTGGTTCGCAAACGCGCGAAACACGTTTGATTTTGGTGTCTCGGCCAAGGATTTGCAGTGCCTGTTCGCGGTCGTCAGCTCTCGCGAGAATTTCACGGACGGCACTTATCGCGGCTGGCAGTACGCGGCTTATTTGCAGGATGATTTCCGCGTGAACGAGAACCTCACGATCTCGCCCGGATTCAGGGTGGAACACAATTCCCTCTCGGATATCACCGCTTATCTCCCCAGACTCTCCGCGAAGCAACAGCTAAGCCCAACCTCCTTTGTGAGTGCGGCGTCGGGGCTTTACGCTCAGCCCTTCCAACAGGTCACGTTTGGTGATGATTTCCTCTCACTCTTCAACTCTTATGTTTTGATGGATGAGTCCTTCAATCCAAACCGCGCGTGGCACGTGGCGCTGACATACGAAAATGATATCGAAGGACCCTTTAAAGTTACTGCAGGCACGTACTTCAAGGATTTCAACCGTGTCATCGAGTGGAATCCGAACTACATTCCGCGCCCGGAGGACAACCTCGGGGATATTTTCACCGAGGGCAGCGGCGACGCGTACGGTGCGGATGTGTTTATTCAAGGAGAGTGGGATCGTTGGTCCATCCTTTGGGGTTACGGTATCGGACGAGCCAATCGATCGTTCAGCTTCTGGGATGATGGCCGGAAGTACCCCACGGGATTCGACCGGCTGCACAATACGAATATCGTTGTGAGTCGCAAGGTGCGTAAGCGGGGAAGTCTCGAATTCAGATTCGGCTACAGCAGCGGAACGCCGACTACGCGCGCTCAAGGAGTCTACTCCATCGGCATGGGTCTGCCTCCGCAATTCTTCGACTCGGATTTTCACAACGGCTATCGCGTATCACCCTATCACCGTCTGGATGTCGCCTACAGGCTCCGATATGAATACAGCCGCTGGACCTTCAGTCCGTTCATCGAAATCATCAATGTCTACAATCGCAAGAACGTGCTGACCAAAAGCTACGAGCTGGGCTATAACCCCGTCAAAGTCGGCGATACCGGACAGCTTCCGTTCCTGCCAAGCATCGGCTTCACCGCCGAGTTTTGAGAAACTGCCGAGTCATTCAACCGTCAAGTCACCGAAATGAACAACAAGACAAAGAAAATTCTATCGGCAGCGTTGGCAGTTTTGACCGCTACGCTGATCTCAAGCTGCGACAACTCGGGACAATCCAACTTTGAAGAGGCATATGTCCTCGAAGGTTGGATGCCTCTGGGACACCGCATCGGAGTGAGAATCTCCAAAACCGTCGACATCGAAGCCTATTACGATTATGCCGCGGTCGGAGTTACGGGCGCCAGTGTGACGATCTGGGAGTCCCTGAATGGAGACACCACAACCTATTTTCTCATTCCCGACAGCACCGCCGTGCGCGGAACTTACATCGCACCTGAAGCCGGAGACTCGGTAAAGAGCGGATTCGATTACGCGATCCGGATTGAAGTTGACGGACACGTCATTGCCGCTGAAACGCACCGCGCGCCGCCACCTTTCGTGCTGGATTCGGTGCGAATCGGGAACGAGTCGGCCCCTACTGCGCGGGATCCGAATAACCCTCCGGTGTACGAATGGGAAAAGCGCATCGGCGAAGGCGAAAACAGCCTGCTTGCCCAGTACACGCTTTTTTATCAGTTGTCCGCCGGAGTGGCCGGGGTCAATTTTATCATCGAGTGCATGGAGCCAGACTGGTACGACAACGATGACCTCGAACTCTCGGGAGAGAACGGGCCCGGCATTACAAACACGGCCTTCTGGACGGTACTCGAAGGCGACACGTTCTCCATACCGCCGATCGTCATCAACTACCAGGGCGAACACCGGGTCCGCGCCATGAATGTCGATTCTATCGGCTACGAGTATTGTCAGACGGCCTTTCCCGGACAGGTAGACTGGAATCCCCCAACGAACGTTTCCGGCGCGCTCGGTCTGTTTACCGTGTATGATGCCGACACGGTGTATTTCTGTGTTACCGACCCTGATGCGGACGTGACTTTCCAGTGCCGGTAGCACTCTAAAGCAGAGTATGGAAGACAGTCGAATGGAATTCAAGAACGTCTATCAGGACACCCGCCGGGCCGCTGCGTACGCGACTCTCGAATTCCCCGGTACGTACTACCTTGCGTTCAGAGATCTTGCCGTAATTATTGCGGAACACGCGCGCGGAAATAAAGCGATTGATTTCGGCTGCGGGGCCGGTCGCTCTACGCGATTCCTGAAAAAACTCGGATTTGACGTCGTCGGTGTTGACATCGCCGACGAGATGCTCAAGCTTGCCCGAGAGCGCGATCCGCAAGGAGATTATCGCCGAGTCGGCACGCATGGAATTCGCGATCTCGGAACCGGTCAATATGATCTCGTGCTATCTGCTTTCACCTTCGATAATGTCCCAACCATGGAGGCGAAAGTCGCGTTGTTTTCGGGAATTCGCGATGTCATGAATCAGGACGGCCGGATTGTGAATCTCGTCTCATCGCCTGAAATGTATACCCACGATTGGGCGTCGTTCTCCTGTACCGGTTTTCCCGGCAACTTTACCGCAAAAACCGGCGATTCGGTCTACACGATCATGAAAGACGTCGACGACCCGCGTCCCGTGCACGATGTACTTTGGCCCGACGAAGCCTATCGTGATACCTATGATAAGTCCGGCTTGAAGATTGAGCAGGTGTACAGGCCACTTGCGCGACCCGAGGAGCCCTTTCTGTGGCTGAGCGAACTTACCGTCGCTCCGTGGGTGATTTACGTGCTTGGAAAAGCCTGAGCGACGAATCGTAATTAGAGTGATCGCACCTGATTGCATGAGGAGTTTATGACACGAGAACAAGCCTGGCAACTCGTTTGCGAGTGGACGCCGTCCGACAGCCTGCGCAAGCACATGCTTTCGGTAGAAGCGGCCATGCGCTACTACGCACGAAGATTCGGGGAAGACGAAGAGGAGTGGGGCATCGTCGGTCTGCTGCATGATTTCGATTACGAGCGCTTCCCGACGGAACAGGATCATCCCTATCGCGGAGTCGAGCACATTCGTACACTCGGGGTTCCTGAGACATGGTGCGAGGCGATTCTCGCCCACGCTGCGTACACGGGAATTCAGCCCACTACACTCATGGCGAAGACGCTGGTCGCCTGTGATGAACTTACCGGGTTGATTACGGCGACGACTTACGTTCAACCGACCAGGAAAATTGCCGATCTCAAGCCTGCCTCCGTTCGGAAGCGCATGAAAGAAGCTGGTTTCGCGCGAAAAGTAAGTCGAGAGGACATCGTGCGCGGCGCCAGTCTGTTGGGAATAGAAATAGACGAGCACATCGAGAATGTCGTGGCCGCGATGCGTGCAGTCGCAGAGGATCTTGGATTATAAAACAGAATTAGCAAGTTTGTTGGCCTCTGTCTGGGCTGACATTAACGAGTGCGACTGACCCATGAATACCGGGCAGTCGCTTTTTTCTTGCTCAGAATTATCCAGACTTACTCAGAAATGAGCGGATGTCCAGGGCATTCGGAGCGACGTTTCAAACTTAAAATGATGAAATTTATTCCTTTAGAATGGACCGCAGCGACGGCTTTCCATGAACAACTCTCTTGACATTTCGGCGCGGTACGCTTACATTGCATGATTGCGGAACATTTTCCCGCTACTATTGTCACTGTCAAACTTCACTACCTACTAAGCGGAGGAGGTCGTGTCATGACTCGCAGCTCATTGTTTGGTTTACTGGCCGTCCTAATCATGGTGGCCGACACTGGCCTGGCAAACTACCCGGAACGCGCCCGCATCCAGGGCCCGGTCATCCTCACCGGATTCGAGGAAAGTTCAAATTCGACTCCGCCGGAGCGGGCTCCAAGAAGTAATCTGGACTGCCCGCAGGGGGTCCAAGCCGCATGCGACACACTGGGTACGACATGGTATGATCTGCAATCTAACGGCACTTTGGGAAAGCAACTCGCTGTTGATGAACTGGGCTTTGTCCACGCGGTCTGGACTAAAGGCTTGAATTCGGGCTCCTCTGTGAGGCATGTCAACTACAATGTTTACAATCCAAATGATGGTGCTTGGGTGTTTCCCGGCGGCACTCAGATCGATGCCAGTCAACGTGCTGGATTCGCTACGCTCTGTGTACTGAGCGACGGCTGGGCCTTCCCCGCCTTCCATCAAATTACTCAAGTCGATCCGCATACTTGTGCCGCAATAGACTACTATCCCGCAAGCGGGTTCTTTCAGGCATTTGACGTAATGCCTTATGTAGCGGGCGATCCGGTTCCTCAAGTGATCTGGCCGAAGGTCGCGGCGGACATAGACGGGAACATCCACACGGTCAGCACTGAATTCGGCGGAGCAAGTCTGGATTATTATGCCAAAGGTGAACCGGGGGATTGTCGGGAGGGCGGGGCGGGAGGGGGGGGGGGGGGGGGGGGGGGGGGGGG
>CAZGVT010000134.1:0-8359 GCA_964529255.1 uncultured Alphaproteobacteria bacterium
CGGGAAGAGTCGCTGCATCTCCTTTTCCTCGGCTCGTGAGAGCGCAATAAAAAAGTTGCCCGTATCCAGCGCGAGCCGGGAAAGAAACTCGTCGGCGAATCTGCGCTCGTGCGGGATCACATTGTGCAGCAGAAACCCGAGCCGCGAGCGATAGGTCGGCCCGAGCAGTTTTGCAACGGCCCAGAAGCCCGGACCGAAAAACGGCATCCACCAGGCGAACAAGATCAGATCAGGATCCGCCTCGCGAATCGCCCGCGCAGTCGCGAACCACGTCAATGGATTCCACAGCGTGAACACGCGCACCGAGTCCACTTTAAGCGCCTGCGCAGAATCGTCGAACTGTGTCTTGCCGGGAAAAAGCAGTTTCGGAAACTGCTTCTTGAAATTCACGAGCCGGACCGCGTGTCCGGCCTGCTCCATCGACTGTGCGAGCACGCCGGAGAACTGCGCGATCCCCCCGCGAAACGGATAGGCCGGACCGAAAATCACAATCCTCACAAATACAATTCTCCCCCTCCAGCCCCACCACAGGACGCAGGGGGGAGGCGAATTCCCCCCCCCACAACTTGTGGGGGGGCCGGGGGGGGAGAATCATGCTTCATTTCTTCTTCACCGGAAAGTACAGCGCATCAAGATAATTCAACGCGTAAATCCCGAGGGTGAAATAGGCGACTGTGTTGCGGGTCTGGTAGGCGCGGCGATACTCCTGATAGCGGTCGTCGATATCGGGATTGTTGTAATTCTTGATTGCCAGATAGTCGTCGTGCCGCCGCGAGGTCTCCGCTTGCAGATAGATCAGTGCCGCGACGCTGAGCAGTTGCGCCGCGATTATTGCCGCGCCTTTGTTGTCCTGCTCCTTGTAAAACTGTCCCCAGCCCGGTAGCACCAGCGATCTCCACGAAGCGGAAAGTCGCACGTCGGCCTGCGGCATGCGGAAAACCGCCGGCTCGCTGGCAATGCGCAGCAGATAGTCGCGCTTCGCTTCGCGGAACACTTCGACAATTTTCGGCGACGTCGTGACCGGATCGGGTTCGTAGCGCGGATTGACGGCCAGCACGCGCACAAATTCCTCGCGCGCGGCGTCGTTCTGATCCTTGGCCACGTAGACAAATCCGAGTAGCGCGTGAAATTTCAGCAGATCCAGTTCATCCATCCCCGCACCCGCACGCAACCCGCGCAAAGCTCCCAGTTCCGCTTCCTCAAATCTGCCGTTGTCATAGTGATCGCGGGCGAGAGCGAAGAGCGAGTCGAGGGGAGACTGTGCAAACGACGCAACCACAATCAAGAGACCAGCGGCGAGCGCGCGAATCACTGCGCTTTCACCTTCTTAATTTCCTCCGTCAACTTCGGCACAATTTCCAGCGCGTCGCCGACGATGCCATAGGTGGCCACTTTGAAAATCGGCGCATCCGCATCCTTGTTGATGGCGACGATCACGCGGCTGGTGGTCATGCCCGCGAGATGCTGCACCGCACCGGAGATCGCCACCGCAAAATAGAGCGACGGCGAGACGACTTTTCCCGTTTGACCGACCTGCTCATGATGGGGGCGCCAACCGGCATCCACCACCGCTCGCGAAGCTCCCACCGCTGCGCCGAGCGCATGCGCGAGATCTTCGATGATTTTGAAGTTCCCCGCCTCCTTCAAACCGCGACCGCCGGAAACGATGATGTCCGCTTCAGCGACATCAAGATGACCACCGCCGGCGGCTTTCTCCTCGATCACACGCGCGCGAATCTTTGAACTGTCGAGCGTGACTGTTCGCGATTCCACCTGCGCCGCAGCGCCGCTCTCCTCGGCAAGAAACGCCTTCGGACGCAGCGAGAGTATCGGAAAGCCGCCGTTCACTTTCGCCCACATCAATACTTTGCCCGCGTAAATCGGTCTGAGCACCTGCAACGTGCCGCCATCGAATTTGAAATCCGTGCAATCGGTGAGCAACGGTCGGCCAACCCTCGCCGCCACACGCGGCGCGAGATCCTTGCCGCGAGCGGTTGCGGAGAAAATCACGGCTGAAGGCGACGCGCCTTTGATGATCTCGCCCGCGGCCTGCGCGTAGGCCTCGGTCGAATATGTGGCGAGTTCGGGATTCGTGACGTGAATGACCTTGTTGGCACCATAGGCTCCAAGCGAGGCCGCTTCGCCGGCCGCTCCGCCGAGAATAACTGCCGTGACATCCGTATTGAATCCGCTCGCGAGTTTCTTTGCGGCGGATACCGCCTCACGGGAAACGGATTTGATTTTCGAATCTTTGGTTTCGCAGAAAACGAGGATCATGGGGAAGAAAACGCTGAATAACTAAAATGCTGAAACACTGAAATGCTGAAGCACTGAAACGCCCACTAGGGTCAGGCTCTGCCTGTCCACTGTGTGTTGCTTCAACGGGCAAAGCCCGCCGGTAGTATTTGCAGAGCCCGTCGTCAATCCTTGCTCTTCACGCGGACGAGCACGATGGCCATGTCGTCGCCAATCGCTTCATCCTCGGCGGGAGTAATCTTCCAGAACAAACTCTGAGCAATATCAGCGAGCCTCGCGTCGCGGTTGTTGGCAAGAAAATACTTGAATCGATCGTAACCGAACATATCTTCCTCGCCGACAACCGCTTCGGGAATGCCGTCCGTATACAGAGCAATCAGATCACCGGACACCAGCTCGTATTCCATCTGTATATACGGGAACACGTCCATGATCCCGAGCATGATGCCGCCGGCATCGAGTTCAACTATGCTGCCGCTCGGTCGCACAATGTAACCCGGATTATGCCCCGCACTGCACACCGTCAGCAGCGAGCGATCGGCGCTGATCTTCGCGAGCAGCAGGGTCACGAAACGATCCGGCGACGTGCGCTGGAACATCTCGCGGTTAATCAGCGCGACAATCTCATTCAGTGCTCTGCCCGGCTGAGCCACGGCGCGCAGCGTGGCCTGCACATTGGACATGAGCAGTGCGGCGGACAAGCCATGACCCGCAACGTCCGCAACGCAGAGCATCACACTGCCGTCTTCGAGCGAAAAGAAGTCGTAGTAGTCTCCGCCGACCAGCAGCATCGATTGATGCAGACCGAAAATCTCCAGCCCCTTTGTATTCAGCGGACCGGCAGGCAGCAGTTTGAGCTGCGTCTGCCGTGCGCTCTCCAATTCGCGCGCCATCTCTTCGGCCAACTCCCGCCGCTTGCGCTCGTTCTTTCGCAGCACGACAATCGCAACCACCACTCCACCCCCCAGCACCGCAAACGCAATCAGCAGAATGCGCGCGATCAGCGGCCAGCGAGAGAACTGCTTGCCGACCGTGTGCTCGACAACAACCGGACTCGCGTAAACGAGATACAGCGTGTCCACACTCAAATTGTGCAAATATAGCGTAATCCACTTGCGACTCTCGTCGACGAAGGTCACGCCGTTCCGGACAAATGGCTCCGCATCGGACGTGGGGAGCGAAAGCTGATCCGATTGCGGCTTATCGCGCAGGGCCGGACCGTGGACCTGAATCGCAGGAGCGAGCGCGGCCCGTTCCGGCTCCCAAAAAAACTCCTGCGGCGCCTGAGGATAGGCAATGCGACTCTCGTCGAAGCGCCATTCATGGACTGTGCTCTTCTTCAGCGCTTCGGCGGAACCCTCGACAAACCAGCTCAGTTTCTTCTTCTTCAAGTCCGCCTTGCCCAGCCGTCCCGCCAGCGGAACACTGATTCCGGCGTGCGTCGGCGGCATCGAGAACGCGTGTGCCGAGTGCAGAACGGTGGTGTCCTGATCGACAATCGTCTGCATGCGCGCGAAGCGCTCGGCGGCGAGGCTGTCGCGTTCCGAATAGATCGCCGCCAATGTGCTCACCAGCGAACTATCCAGACCGCCGGCGCGCAAACTCATCGCCGCATATTTTGCCTTGGCGATCTCCGGACCTTGTGAGAGCTTCGTCTGTCGCCAGGCCGCGTACGGCGGAACCACCACGGCCGACCACGGATTATGAATATGAGTGATGATCAGCCGTGCTTTCTTCGGCAACCATTCCGGTGGAGCGCTGCCGGCCTCGCGATAAAAAGTAACGTCGCCGCTCTCGCCGATTTCCAAATCGAGAGTAAGCGATATGCGCGCGCCGTGCGGCGAGCGATCTCCGAGCGTAAACACGTTTCTCAATCCCAGCCAGCGCTTGACGGTGGACTTGCTGCGGACCGTGTCTCCCGAAGGCGTGACCGCCCACAGCTTCACCATATCCGCAGGCAGAGAAAGCGCCCGCAAATTCGTCAGCCGCGTCGTGTCGCTGAGCTGGAACTCGTATTCCACCAGCAAGCGATCGCCCGGCGAGAATTTCTCCGCGGCGCGCATGGTTTCTGCAATCGGGAACGGAGTCATGTTCTGCGCGGAGACGTCGACCCACGCAGAAAGGTCGGCCACGCGGCCCGCTTCGGAGACCGAACGCAGCGCCAGCCTGTAAACCGCATCCTGTGTGATCTTGATCTCCTCGTCGCGCTTCTCCGCCGCGTCGGCGCCAAATTGCAGTTTCCAGATCACACCGGCCACATCCGACGTAAATACCAGCTCGCAAGCCGCATTACCTCTCGCCCGCCCGAGCCGCATGCTCCAGTAAAGTTTGTCTCCGCTCTTCAGCGCAACTTGCGCGCTGATCGAATCTCCCGGCACGAGATAACTGCGCTGCTCGGGAAAGGACGGAACCTGAGACAAAGCGGTGCCGCACAAGCAAACCAGCGCCGCGAGCCATAATCGAAAATGCGGAAAGACGGAAAGGCGAGGGATTGGATTCATTGAACGCTTAAAAACCTGCGCGACGTTTCCTGTTTTGGGATGAGATCCATTACGGCTTTCACAATACCTTCGCCTCTTCCCGCAATTTCTTGATCAACACAGGAATCGCATCAACACCGGAGCCGACAATCTCCCCCGGCTGACGCGGAGGTCGAGATTGTATCGAAAGGACCTCAACCGAGGAAGCAATGGTCGTCGCGGCGACTTCGTCAATCGGTTTCTTCTTTGCAGCCATGATCCCCTTCAACGAAGCATAGCGAGGTTCATTCAGCCCCTTGTTGCACGTCACCAGACAGGGAAGCGAAGACTCGACAATCTCGAATCCGCCTTCAACCTCCCGTTCGAGTGTCAGTTTGCCGTTACCGCGCTCCAGTTTCACGACCACCGACACTGAGGGAATGTCGAGCAGCTCGGCAACCATGACGGCCACTCCGTGATGATCGTGATCGATGGCTTGCTTGCCACACAGGATCAGATCATATGCAAAGTTCATCTGCCTGATCGCGGCGCTGAGTGCGGTGGCCGTGGCCAGCGGATCAAAGGAAACCTCGTTCTTGACATACACCGCCCGGTCAACACCCATCGCCAGAGCGTTTCTAAGTACTTTGGGAACATCGTCACCGCCAAGGCCTACCGCAACGACTTCACCGGCGCCATCGGCCTCGCGCAGCTTGAGTGCCTCTTCAATCGCGTATTCATCATAGGGGTTAAGTATCCAGCTAATGCCGTCGAGCGCGACGGACTTCCCGTCTGAGGCGGGTTTGATATTGGCTTCGCTGTCAGCGACAGCCTTGATGAGCAGGAGAATATTCACGGAGGCTCCGGAAAGTCGGTGGAAATTGAAGTGATGACAGGAGGGAAGGAAAGTAAGAATCTACCAAAACTTAACCATCTTTTCAAGCCTCGGGCAATTCCCGAGGCAGAGCGGCGATAACTGCGGTCACGAGGAACAGCAGTGCCAGCAGGGTCGCACCATAAACCGTGCCGAAACCGCTCCAGACCATGGCCAGCCCGGCATGAGCGCCGAGCACATACAAATGAAACAATAATGCGGCATAAATCCCGAACCGAACCGCGAGCACTCCGGCGATGACTGCCCACAGGGCATAGCCAAGCACTCCGGCCGTGGCAAACTGGGCGGGGTCATAACCGGTGAAATAGATCGCCGCTGCCGCCGAAAGCGGGATAGCCAGCGGTGCCCGAAACAGCAACAGCAACAGCGGAATCAACCAAAGCCGGTAAAGCCCTTCGTCCCACAGCATATCAAAAGCAACAAGCGACGGCAAAGCCGCTGACGGGGCCGGAGAAGAGAGGGCGGCGGAAAAGATTCCCGGCAGTTTGCTCGATAGACCGACCGGTCCAAACAGACGAATTCCCGTCGATTCGACCAGCACTACCACAGCGGCGGCAACCAGAGACCAGCGAGCAGCCCGGTGCCATGCGGCGCCACGGGTTCGCAGGGCGGGGGAGATGCGGGTCAAACTTGGCACTTTCGGCAGCCGGTCCCGCCACAGAGCATCCCCGGTGGCCACCATCAGCCCGACCAACAGCCCGGTCTGAACCGCGTTGACTACGGCACTCAAAGCGACACGAGAGAGAAATCCGGCATACGGCGTCTCCACAGGAATTAGCATCATCGCCTGCGGAAACGTCAGTCCGCGAACCGCGACCGTCAAAAGAAATACCCACCCGCCCCAAATCGCTGCTGCCGTCGTCGACAGCGGAGTCCGATGCTGCTGCACCGCAACAAAAACTCCGAACAGAATTAGCACGAATCCCAGCACTCGACGATCGTTGGGGGAACTTGCAGGCGGAGCTATGATGGCGGCGGAATGTCCGGGATCGGGACGAATCGACAGTCCGGCAATGGCATCCCCGGCCAGTGTGAGTTCAATCTCCCCGCCGCGGCCAAACGTGTCCGGCCAGGCAAAAACAAACGTCCAATCGTGTCGCTGCGGCTGGATGACCAGCGTATCGCGGACGATTTCCAGTCCGGCAGTGGGAACACCGAGATCGCTCGCCAAACGCGAAATTGCCATGTCCACCGCGGCGCTCTGAGATAGCCTCGCTCCCGGATCGTCGTCGTACTGCTGACGCTCGACCCGGTACACCTGCCCGGTAGGCGATACCCCGACCGTCCAACTGTCCTGAATCCCCATCCGGAAAAAGCGGTGCAGGTAACCGACCGCCGGATTCACCGCAAAGGCCCACTCGTCGTCGTGACTGGACCACACCCCATGCGACCTCGATTCCGCCGAGGCCACCGTCGTGTATAATTGCAGGTCCGCTTTCTGTCGCAGCAGGAATCCTTCGGCAATCGTCGCCGCTTCATCCGGTCGAATCCAACCCAGCTTCCACGGGTTCAGATTGTCCCCAATCCACAGCGCGACCGTCGCGAAGAGGACGACGGGAATCAGCAGGCTGGTTCGCAGATAGCGAAACGCGTGGACGGCTCCCCGCCGCCAGCGATCCACGGACTCAGGACGCGAAATTCGGCCACTCTCTGACGGAGTCGGTGAGGTCATCCGATCAGGTCCGGATCTCCTTTTCCGAGTCGGAGGATTTGCGGATTATCCGGATCCGTTAAGTCCACGACGGTGGAGACCTCAGTAACTAGAATTCCTGAGTCGAGAATCACGGCGATTTCCGATCCCCAAACCTCCGCGATAATCTCGGGGTCGCCGATCTCATCACCGTCGCGGTCGGTCACACTGGTCGAGAGGATCGGGCGGCCAAACTCCTCGAGCAGCGTATGGCAGACCGGATGTGCAGGCACGCGAATGCCGACCGTCTTCTGCTTGGTCAACAGCAATTTGGGTACTTCATGGGTGGCCGGGAGCACGAAAGTATACGGTCCCGGCAGACAGCGCTTCATGATCTTGTAGGCCGCCGTTTCCACTCTCGCATAGTTACTGATATCCGAGAGATCTGCACAGAGAAACGAGAGTGAGTGGTATTTCGAGTAGCCTTTCAGCGACAACGCCCGCTCCATCGCTTTCTTGTTGCCCACGTCGCAGCCCAGCCCATACGTCGTATCTGTGGCATAAGCGATCAGTTCGCCGGCTTCCAGTGCCTCGATGGCCTTGCGGATATTCCGAATATTCGGGTTGTCGGGATGAGTCTCGAGAATCATCTCTGTTCCATTTCCATCTTCACAAAATACAAGCTCAAAGCCGCAAGTGCAACCGAAAACTCATGCTGCTGTATGCTCTGCGGCGTTTGCATTCCATTATTTTACATGATATTAAGCCTATGCGGGGGCATTTCGCCCCGAGATTGAGGCTGAACTCAGATTGGTTTCCGCTGTGCGACGCCGATTGGCTCGTGGTCAAGACCGAGTCCGTCTGTCTGGACAATACTCCGGAAGCTCCGGTCGTGGCGATTCGAGCCGTGTTGGCTGCTTGCAGCCGACCGCCTGGCGGATCACGTTTGAGAGCGAGTGAGTGCTCGTGTGGCGATCCGTGCCGTGTGGGCTGCTTGCAGCCGACCGCCGGGCCGATCACGTTCGAGAGCGAGTGAGTGCTCGTGTGGCGATCCGTGCCGTGTTGGCTGCTTGCAGCCGACCGCCGGGCCGATCACGTTCGAGAGCGAGTGAGTGCTCG
>CAZGVT010000135.1:0-8343 GCA_964529255.1 uncultured Alphaproteobacteria bacterium
CGCTCCGCGTGTACAGGGTCTTCAGGCTGACCTTATGCGCATTGGACAGTTTGTGATTCAAGTCAAAAATTCCGCCCCAGCCGATCGTCTTCACGGACTTCTCAACTCGCAGGTCGGCCGTAGTATCGAGCACGACGTCGCCTGTCTCGCCGTTGAAATTCGCCCGATGCGCATACTGCACCTCGCTTCGGCTTGCGTAGGAAGTCGAATAGTTCAGTGCCGCCAGCCAGCCCAGCGGCCGTCCAAACAGCGCACTGGTATTGCCGAGCGTGAACGCTCTGCTGCCGTTGAGCGGCGCGGATGTTTCGCGCGGCTCCCAGATATTGTTAAATTCCTTGGCCAGCGAACGGCGCAGATCGTTGTGATTGATCCAACCCGGATTATCCGTCTCTTCCTCTACCCGGTCCGGAACCGCGCGGGTGCCGTCATCCATGGCCATCCAGTCTTTGTCTCCGCCGCGATACGTGCGAAATTCGCGGTACGTACTCTGATCATTGTAGCTGTTGCCGATGCTGCCGGTGAGCGTTAGCTTTTCCGGGAATTCCTTGGTCATCAAATTGACCGACCCCCCGGCGAAGTCACCGGGCTGATCCGGAGTAAAAGTCTTGGAGACGATGATATTGTCCAACAGATTTGCCGGCACGATATCGAACGGAACTGTTCTCTTGAGCGGTTCCGGGCTGGCCAACGCGGCGCCATTCAGCCGCGTGTTGTTGTACCTTTCTCCCAGCCCTCGTACGACGACGTTTTTGTCGCCGACGACAGTCACGCCGGTCACGCGTTTCAGGGCGTCTCCCGCATCGCTGTCCGGAGATTTCTTAATCTGTTCAGCCGAGATGCCATCCGAAAGCGTGGGCGATCTCTTCTGGATCCCGAGCAGCGCCGCTTCCGTGTTGTTGATCTGTCTGGCCTCGATAACGACCTCATCTCCGGCTATTGCCTCGGTCTTCAGCGTTAGATTGATCCGGGTAATCTCACCGGCATTGACCTCGACATTTTTCACGGTCGACTTCGTATAGCCCAGCGAGTTCGCGATCAAGTTATAGGATCCGGGAGCCAGCGATGTAATCTTGTAATTGCCGTCAAGGTCGGTGGCTGCGCCCAATTGCGTACCCTCGATCATGACGGCGACGCCGATCAGGGTTTCGCCGGTTTCGCCGTCGACGACGATTCCGCTGATCGTGCCGGTTTCAGTTCGCGGTTCAGATTGGGCGGCAACAATAGTAACCCAAAGCAACTGACAGAGGAGTAACAGAAGCAGACGACAGGGAGTGCTCATACGCTTTCGATTGGGGCTGATTTGGAAAACTGGCGGGCGGGCTACTGGCGGCGATTAACCGTGACGTTCATATTTTCGAGGACTGCCGAGCGATGAATCGTAATCCAGTCACGCAGTGGCGAGTTAAGGCGGTAATAGCCGAGACTGTCACCGCTCGATAGGGTGGTCTCGCCATCAACGTCTCTGAACACTCCGAGATAACAGTTCATCGATTCCTCTTGGAGCGTCAGAATGATCTCGTAAGCGGCCGAGTCCTGGTGAAAGAAGTCGGTGAATACGATGGGAATTGAGAACGGAATCACGGCGCCGCCCGATTGAGCTGTATTTGGAAACAGGCGGAATTGCCCGTCAAGTGGCTTACCCGGCCAATAAACCGTTCCGCGAATCGTCGTGCGCGATGTGGAGAGTTCGCGCAGCGCATCGAGAAACGTCTTCCAGCCGCTGTGCTGCTCGCTCATGAGCAGATCATTATACCGCGCGGAGTCGAGTTCCTCCTCTGCGTCGACCGGAAAATAAATGGACAATCCCGGGCGCTCGTCGTTGCGACGCGTTGACCGCGTGTAAACAACCATCGCGTCAACCCCGGAGATCACGTCGTCTGTGAGTTGCGGACTGATGGAATTCACGACCGCCGAGTCCGAACCGAGCGCCGCCACGAAAGCGGCAAGATCGACCGTCGAAGGATCATCCGTATCCGGCTCAAATGCGGAGTCGCGGGCGCTCAAGATGCGCAGCGACTCATTATCTATGGTCTGAACCAGTCCCGCGGCCAATTGATTGACCACCGGCGCGAGCTCTGCGGCCATTGAAAGATCCCATAGAGTGTAACGATAGTCGGACTCACTCGCTTCGGCGGACTCAAACACCCCGTCAACGAGATACGACCCGATGCGCTCCGTCCCGGCGTTCGGATTGGCGGCAAAGTCGAACATCCACTGCCGCAAGCCGTCCGTGTACTCGAATGGCTGTATCCACGAGCCGGCCGCCATATAATCGGTCAGGTTGTGCAGCTCGTAGGCGACTTCAATCGTTCCCATTTCCGGAGCCAGCCAGCCGATGAGGTCAAAGTGGACCGGCGTCCCCTCGATCATCACCGATTCAAGGCTTGTGCGAAGTTCCGTCAGCGTCAGCACGTCCTGAAATTGGCTGTCCTGACATGTGCCTGCCACACCGTTTCCGCTGCCGTTGATCAGCAGAATGTATTTTTCCGCTCGATAAAGCGACGTGCCCATTTCCACGAAACTTCTCAGCAGCGTTGTGTCCGCCGTGTTGCTCGTTCCCCAGTTTGCAATCTGCCGGGAAGCAACCGACCCTTCGGCATTCGGAAAGAAACCGATTTCGTATATTGAAGTCTGCCCGCCAATCGCCGGAGTAGTCAAACACGCGAGCACGCTGATTTCATCGCCGAATCTGCTCTGCTCTAATTCATTGACTCCGCTCACAACCCGCGATCCACCGTTCATCATCACGTCTGTCGAATCGTTGCCGGCGCCATAGTAAAACACGGTCCATTTTCTCGTGACCTGCGGCTCCGACGGCAATTCAAGCTTTTCCGACCCGGAATCAGAACAAGATGAGAGACCAATGGACAACAGAGCCAGCGGCAATACCCGGATGATGGAAATCAGGTGGTCGATTCGCATGTTAGGTGAGTTTATGGTCAGGTGAAGTTGGCTGAACGTGCATTTAGCGCATCAAAAATACTCCTTTCGTGTGTCCTTACAATGAGAGTTATATTGCAAATCTGTTAGCGGAATTTTCTAAGTTATTAATATTGAGTAAATTAACGCGTGAACATGATGATATGCCTCTGCCAAGCCATGACAGGATGAGTGTCCTGACCAGCGCACCTACCGGGCCTGGACCGCACGCAGCGCATCAAGTTCAGGTGTATCGATTTCAGAGCGGAACTGCCAGCTTGCTGCGCCGTATACCTCTTAAACTGCGTAGCTTTCTACTGAAATTGGAACGTGGACTTATGAACAGATACGAACATCCTCTCGGCTATTGGTGTGTTCGTGTGGCGCACCTGTTTCGCCTGCGATTCGAGGAGCGAACCGCCCGGCTTGGTTTGCATTCCGGCGCGGCCGCCGTGCTTTTCAGGCTGCACGGCGATGGGCCGCAGTCGTTGTCGCAACTCGCTCGCGCGCTGGAGCACGCTCATCCCACTCTGGTGAAACAAGTCGCGGCTCTCGTGCAGGCCGGATATCTGGCCCGCCGCAATTCTGCTCGAGATGGCCGCGTAAAACTGCTCGCATTGACCGCCGAAGGAGAAATCCTGGCTCGAAAAGTCACCGAGATCGTTCATGCTCTCAATCTTGAAGTCATGAGCGGGATGGGAGAGATGAGATCTTCGCAGATGATCAGTGACTTGAGTGACCTTCACTCGCAGCTCCAGTCCATGGCAAAAGCGCAATCGCGATCGAAGCGGAACAAGCTCTTGCGGGAGGTCGCATGAGACCGGGCACAAACGGATCTCCTTCTGCTTGCGGGGGGACGAAGGGGGGGAGAAACGCACTCCCGCGCTACTTCGCTCTCCTTCCAGCCCTCCTATTAATCGCAACCGGTTGCGGAAAAGACGGCGTATCCGGCCAACAACCTGCCACGAAACCGAAACTGCAATTCCCTGTAGAGGTCGAAGTAGTTCAGTCTCGCCTCACCGAATTCTCGATCCAGGCGGTCGGTTCCGTCGAGGCCTTCGAAATTGTCCCGGTCACGGCCCGCGTTTCCGGAGTCGTGGAACAAGTGCTGTTCACCGAAGGAGATCGCGTTCGCGAACATCAGGCCCTCCTCAAAATCGAGCCTGAACGGTTTGCCTTGAATGTGAAATCTGCAGAGGCACAATTTGAAAAATCAAAGGCCGCGGCGGCCGAAGCGCTCGCCGGACTGGCGCGCAGGGCTGATATCGATAAAAAAAATCCGGGCTGGGTGAGCCCGGAGGAGTTGCAGGACTGGGAGACTCGCGTGCGCACTCTGCAAGCGGACTCCGCTGCTGCGCTGGCAACTTTGGAACTTTCGCGGCTGAACCTTCGCGACGCCGGCGTACCCGCTCCCGTGACGGGAATGCTGCAAAGCCGCACGGTGCGCACGGGACAATATGTGCAAGCAGGGACCGTCGTCGCCACAATCGTCCGGCGGGATCCCCTGCTCCTTCGGCTCGAAGCTCCGGAGAAAACGGCCAGAAATATCCGCTCCGGTCAGCTAGTCCGCTTTCATGTCGGCGATCGCAATCGCATGTACGAGGCCAAAGTCATCGCGGTCACCGAATCCGCCGATCCGCTGACTCGCATGATTACGATTACTGCCCAAGTCACCGACAGCGATCGCGAAGAACTCCGTCCCGGCGCCTTCGCCGAAGCGACAATCGAGCTGGGTGAGTCCGCAGAACTCCCCGTGATTCCGCAGACAGCGATACGTCCCAGCGAGCGCGGCTTTCTTGCGTATGTCATTCAGGACACCGTCGCCCGCGAACGTGTGCTTGAACTGGGCATGCGCACTGCCGATGGCATGGTCGAAGTGCGCAACGGGCTGACCGAAGGTGAAAAAGTTGTCATTCGCGGAGCCGAGGCCCTGCGTGACGGCGCCCCGGTCAGGATCGCAAAAGGGCAATCAGAAGTCAAACCCGCAGACAGCGCGCGGAGAGCCGACTCATGAACATCACCGAAGTCTGCGTCCGCAAACCTGTGTTCGCCTGGATGCTCATGGCAGGCACCATTGTGTTCGGCCTCGTTGCACTCTCCCGCATCGGCATTAGTCAGTTTCCTGATGTCGACTTTCCCACGATCTCCGTGGACATTACATGGGAAGGCGCCGCACCGGAAGTTGTCGAAAATGACGTCGTCGAAGTGGTGGAAGAGGCGCTGGCTCAGGTTGAAGGCATCAAAGGCATCACGTCCGTCTCGCGTCAGGGCCGTGCCTCAATCACGATTGAACTCTCGCTCGATCGCGACGTCGACGTTGCGCTGCAAGACGTGCAAACCAAAGTGACGCGCGCGCAACAGCGGCTGCCTCGTGACATTGACCCGCCGGTGATCTCAAAATCGAATCCCGAGGACAATCCGATCATGTGGGTCGGACTCTCGGGTCCGTATTCGCAGCAGGTCCTGAGTGATTATGCGCGCTATCTCGTCAAAGAGAAACTGCAAACTGTACCCGGCGTCGGCGAGATCACGATAGGTGGCTGGCTTGAACGCAATGTGCGCGTCTGGATCGACGCCTCAAAACTTGATGCGCTCGGCCTGACCGTGGGCGATGTGCAAAATGCGTTGCGACGGGAACACGTCGAACTCCCCGCCGGACGACTGGAATCATCCGGCCGCGAAGTCAGCGTC
Source organism: uncultured Alphaproteobacteria bacterium (assembly GCA_964529255.1). GTDB lineage: Bacteria > Electryoneota > RPQS01 > RPQS01 > RPQS01 > CAZVXJ01. The sequence goes on from CAZGVT010000135.1 coordinate 5,611, forward strand.
CGCGTGATGGGGGAAGCGCTTGATCTCGAAACTCTGCGTAAAATCGTCGTGCGTGAGACCGCGCACGGGGCGATCCATCTCGATGACGTCGCGCTGGTCGAAGATGGTTTTGAAGATGTGCGGCGGCTCGCTCGCGTGAACGGAGTTCCCGCGCAGGGAATCGGTATCCGCAAGCAGCGCGGAGCCAATGCGGTAGAGGTTGCGCAGGGCGTCAAAGCTCAACTGGCCATCATTCAGAAATCACTGCCGGATGGCATGGAGCTGGGTCTCAATTTCGATTCCACGCGATTCATCGAGGAATCGGTCCATGATATTCAAATCGAATTGCTACTCGCCGTCGTACTCACGGCATTGATCTGTTGGTTGTTTCTTGGCTCAATCTCCTCGACGTTGAATGTTGTTTTGGCGATTCCCATGTCGCTGTTCGGCACGATTGCGGTGATATACTTCCTCGGCTACACGCTCAACACTTTCACTTTGCTTGGGCTCGCGCTCGCTGTGGGAATTGTCGTGGACGATGCCATCATGGTCCTTGAAAACATCGTTCGCCATGCCGAGATGGGAAAAGACCGCGTGACCGCCGCTCTCGAAGGCACAAAGGAAATAACATTTTCCGCGTTCTCCGCAACGCTTGCCGTGGTGGCTATTTTTGTGCCGGTAGTATTCATGGACGGCATCATCGGCAAGTTCTTTTTGCAGTTTGGCGTCACACTGTGCGTGGCGGTAATGCTATCCTACCTTGAAGCGATTACGCTCGCGCCCGCCCGCTGCGCTCAGATTCTGGATGTGTCGCGTGAAGGCCGGAATCGAGTCGGACTCACTGTCGACAAACTGTTTCATTGGTTTTCACGAGTCTATTCGGGCCAACTTCGCGCCTTTCTGAAGCGGCCCGGTACCGTGCTGATGTCTGCCGTCGTGTTATTTGTACTCGCCGTTGTGATTCTGAAAAATCTACCCGGCGAGTTTGTTCCTTCGCAGGATCAGAGTCGGCTGATGGTGAGGATTCAGACGGCGGTAAGCTCGGACTTGCACGAGACCGATAATCTGTTCAAGAAAGTCGAGCAGATCATTTCTTCAAAACCCGAAGTCCTGCGCTGTTTCGCAGTCGTGGGAGGTTTCGGTGGCGGAAGTATCAGTGGCGGAGTGGTTTTCGTGACGCTTGTTCCTCCCGATGACCGGGAGCTGGCGCAAATGGAATTCGCCGGCGGACTTCGCAAGGAGTTGAACTCGATTCCCGGAGTGCGCGCGGTCGTGCAGGATCTCTCGCAGCAGGGATTCACCGCGCAGCGCGGTTTTCCGATTGAGTTTTCCATTCGCGGTCCGGACTGGAAAACGCTTGAAGAGTTGAGCGGCGATGTCACGTCGAATCTCTCCGCAAGTGGATTCGCAGTTGACGTGGATACGGACTATCGAATCGGCGTCCCCGAGCTTCGCATAACTCCCGACCGGGCCGCTTGTGCGGACCTCGGAGTTTCAGTTGAAGATGTCGCGAGTTCCATTAACGCGCTGATCGGCGGCGTGCGGGCCGGCAAGTACAATTCAGACGGGAGACGCGTCGATGTGCGGATGCGCCTGCTCGCCGATCAACGCACACGTCCCGAGGATTTGTCCCGCCTGCGAGTGCGAACGAAATCCGGTGATATGGTGCCCTTGTCCTCCCTCGTCGACACCGAAGAGTTGCCTGCGCTGCAAGCGATTACACGGCGGGAGCGCGAACGCGCGATTACCGTGTATGCCAATGTTGCACCCGGTCATTCGCAGGAAGAGGCGATCAAGTTCGTGGAGTCCATGACGGCCGAGTTGCCCGAAGGGTACAGGGTCGTGTTGGGGGGGGCCAGCGTTGCCTATCAGAAATCGATGGAGAGCTTGATCTTCGCTTTGTTTCTCGGCATTTTGTTCTCGTACATGGTGCTCGCTTCGCAGTTCAACTCTCTCGCGCATCCGCTGACCATTCTCACGATCCTCCCGCTTTCGATCTCCGGTGCGGCGGGGGCGCTGCTGTTAACGGGAAAATCGCTCAACATCTTCAGCATGATCGGCTTGTTATTGTTGATGGGAATTGTCAAGAAGAACTCAATCATCCTCGTAGACTACGCGAATCAAAACCGGCCCGACGGCAGCGACGCGCGCACGGGGATGACGCGTGCCGGACCGATCCGCCTGCGACCGATCTTGATGACTTCAGCGGCCACTCTGATGGCTGCACTGCCGCCGGCACTCGGGCTGGGCGCAGGATCGGAAATCCGCACACCGATGGCCTTGGCGGTCATCGGCGGAGTGTTTGTCTCGACGGCACTGAGTCTGTTGGTCGTACCCGCATTTTATGTGAAGATCGAGGACTGGATCGCGCGGCTGAAGCTCATGTTCAGCCGCTCTCGTGCGACGGCGATTCCGGAAACGGAACGAGTCAACTAAGGAGTCTGTTCGATTCGCAAAGGAAACGCCCCGCTGAAATCAGCGAGGCGTTTCCGCATGAGTAAAGCCGGCCGCTTCACTTAAGCAACACCAACTTCGCCGTTGCGACGGGGCGGTTGTGCGTCGTCTGCCAGGCGCGAGCGTAATAGATTCCCGAGGCGAGATCGCCGCCGTCCACGCGAACGATTTTTTCGTACGCGACCGGCCCGACGAACAACTCTTTCACTCTTCTTCCCAACAGATCAAACAATTCTATTCTGAAGATCCCCGGCTCGGGGATTTCGAATTTCAGCGTCACGCTTGCATTGAACGGATTGG
>CAZGVT010000136.1:0-8337 GCA_964529255.1 uncultured Alphaproteobacteria bacterium
GCCGAAGCCTATCTTCAAGCAGGTTGGAGAGTCCGCGCGCTGGTTCGAGATTCAGCGCGGGCGACGGAGTTGCTGCGCCGGGGAGTTGAACTTGCCAAGGGCGACATCACTGATGAAGATTCCGTCCAATCGGCGCTGGATAACTGCAATGTTGTCGTGCATTGCGCGGGACTGACCAAGGCTCTTTCTCGGGCTGAGTACTTTCGATCGAATGCCGAGGCAACACAAAGTCTGGTCAGAGCCTCTTCGGCGGCGGGTGTGCGCAGATTTGTCTATTGTTCATCGCAGGCCGCATCGCGACCGTCAACGGCAGATAATCCTGTAAATGAAAGCGACAGACCGGAGCCGGTCACGGATTACGGTCGATCCAAACTGGAAGGCGAGCAGCGCGTGCGCTCCGATGCCGGGCGAATGGACTGGGTTATTCTCCGGCCCTCGGCTGTGATGGGGCCGCGTGATTTGCAGTTTCTGCCGCTGTTCCGGCTCATGTATCATTACCACATTTGTCCGGTGCTGGGCAATGGCGAGCAGCAGTACAGCATCGTCTATGTGAAGGATTTGGCCGGCGCGCTTTTGCTTTGTGGACAAACCGATCGCGCAATTCGGGACACGTACTTTGTCGCACATCCTGATCCGCTCAGGTGGAGTGACGCGGCGTCGATCTTTGAGCGAGAGACGCATCGCAAGGTCTCTACGGTGCGCATTCCTGTTCCACTGGTTCGAGTCATCGGCACGCTGGGTGAGAAACTGATGCGCTTGCGAGGAAAACCCGCACTATTGAGTCAGGACAAGTTGCAGGAAATTTTCGCCATAGGCTGGGTATGTTCCTCGGCGAAGCTGGAACGGGAACTTGGTTATCGGTGTGAGACTACTCACGAACAGATGCTGCTGCAGACCCTTGAGTTCTATCGCGAAGCGGGCATGCTTTAGGAGGACATGGACGATTTCTTCCGGCGCATAGAAAGCGATCGCGAACTCGGCGATCGCGTCTGCTATCGTACCGTGCTGCCCGGGCGAGGAGCGATGTATGCCGAGCCAAGTCCGCCGTTGCCGGATGAGCTGCGCGAGACCCTCGCAACACTCGGTATCGGACGGCTTTACAACCATCAGGCACAGGCGATTGACGCGGTACGCTCAGGTGAGAACATTGTCGTTGTGACCCCCACGGCGAGTGGGAAATCGCTGACGTATACGCTGCCGATTCTCGAAAAACTGCTGACCGATCCCGGGACGTGCGCGCTGCTGTTATTCCCGCTGAAGGCTCTCGAACAGGATCAGCGCGCAAAGCTCGAAGAATGGCGGCGCCTGCTTGACAAACGACTGCCGTTTTCGGTGGAGATTTACGACGGCGACACTCCGCAGACGAAGCGGGCGAAAATCAAGCGTCACCCGCCGAACTTGCTCATTTCCAATCCCGATATGCTCCATCAGGCGATACTCGCTTATCATGCCGGATGGGAGCACATGCTGCGCAGGCTTCGCTACATCGTCATCGACGAATTGCATGTTTATCGAGGCGTGTTCGGCTCGCACATCCTGCAAGTGTTGCGCAGGTTGTCAAGATTGCTGGCGTACTACGGAGTGCGGCCGCAGTTTATCTGCCTGTCGGCGACGATTGCGAACCCCGAGCGTCTCGCGGAACAGTTGACAGGCCATTCGTTTCACATGATATCCGAGTCGGGTGCGCCATCGGCCGATAAAGAGTTTGCGCTCGTCAATGCGCAAGGCTCTACGACCGCCGCCGCGGCAAAGCTGTTTATTCATGCGCTCGAAACCGGCTACAAGTCGATTGTGTTCTCCAAGGCAAGAGTGCAGACCGAGATCATCCACCGGATGGTCGTGGAAATGCGGCCTAAGCTGGCGAATAGGATCAGCTCCTATCGCGCGGGATTCCTGAGCGATGAACGTCGCGCAATTGAGCGCGCGTTGTCCGCCGGAGAATTGCAGGGTGTGATCTCGACCAGTGCGCTCGAGCTTGGCATCGATATCGGCGGCCTTGATGTCTGCATACTCTCCGGCTATCCGGGAAGCATGATGTCTTTTTGGCAGCGCTCGGGAAGAGTGGGGAGGAGGGATCAGAAGAGCGCGGTTGTGTTTGTCGCGGGGAGCGATGCGCTCGACCAATATCTTGCCGCGAGGCCGGAGGAGCTGATTGGCCGCTCGCTGGAGTATGCTTTGGTGAATACTGAGAACGAGGAGATTCTGCGCGCGCATCTTCCCGCCGCGGCGGCGGAGATTCCGCTCATGAAGAGCGATCCGTTCTTTGACCCCGATGATTTTCTGCCGGTGCTCCATGAACTTGAACGCGAGGGTGCGCTGGTACGAAGCGCTTCCGGACAACAGTGGTTTCCGGGAAGACCGCGACCGCACTCCGGTGTAGGCTTGCGCAATGTAGGCGGCACTTTCGACATCGTCGGCAAAGAGGGCCATCGCCCCATCGGACAGATCTCAGGCGGAGCCGTATTTCGCGAGTGTCATGATGGCGCGGTCTATCTGCATTGCGGCGAGCAGTACTTTGTCGAGGAATTGGACCTCGAAAAGCATCGCATTGTCGTGTCACCCGTTTCAACTCCGACCTACACCATGGCGCGGTCGGACAAACAAACTGAAATTCTCGATGATCGCGAGCAGCGAACGGTTGGCGGATTCCTGCTCCATCGCGGCAAAGTGCGAGTCACCGAGACTTTTCACAGCTACGAGCGGCGGAGACTTTATTCTCAGGAGCTGCTCTCTGTGGAAGCTCTGGAGCTGCCTCCGCAAAGCTACGTCACGAGCGGCACATGGATTCAACTTCCGGGCTCGCTTTCCACGGTACTCGCCGGAGATGAGTTACACCATATGGGCGGGATTCACGCGGTTGAGCACGCTGCAATTTCACTGATTCCGCTGCTGGCGCTGTGCGATCGCGGGGATATCGGCGGTATCAGTTTCACCAAGCACAAGCAGCTTCCGGATGGCGCGATTTTTTTTTACGACGGCTACCCGGGTGGCGCCGGAATATCGGACCACGTTTTTCGTGAGATGGACCAACTTCTTGATCGCACGCTGACACTGATTGAATCGTGCGCGTGCGAAGAGGGGTGCCCATCCTGTATACAATCCCCGAAGTGCGGCTCGGGCAACAAGCCGCTGGACAAACGCGCAGCCATTCGGACGCTGCGGCATCTCCTGCACGAGGCCGGATCACCGACCGAGTGGATTTCTGCTCCACCGCCGATTCGCGAAACTCACGAAGGCTCTCCGCCGGAAGAGTCGTGGCAGCCAAGAGAGCTGCCGACGGGCAAGCGTGTCGCGGTATTTGATCTCGAGACTCAGAAATCCGCTGAAGAAGTTGGCGGATGGAGCGCGGCGCGCTTCATGCGTGTCGCAGTCGCCGCCGTCTGGGACAGTGTCGAAGCACGCACATTCACCTATGATGAAGCTCATGTGCAGGAACTGCTCGATCACCTGAAGCGAGCCGACTTGATCGTAGGTTACAATGTGCGGCGGTTTGATTATGAAGTCTTGCGCGGTTACACCTTCGAGTCAGTGCAGGAATGGCCGACCCTCGACCTGCTCGAAGAAGTGCAACGTCACGCAAGGGTGAGACTCAAACTGGATACTCTCTGCCGGGGCACACTCGGAGCGGAGAAGAGCGCGGACGGGTTGCAGTCGATAGAGTGGTTCAAGTCCGGTCGCATGGATCTGGTGACCGACTACTGCGTCAAGGACGTTGAACTCACGCGTGACCTCCTGTTGTTCGCCCTTCGTCACGGCTACTTGCTGTACGACCGGAAAAATGCGGGAAGGGTGCGCATACCAATGGCCGGGACATTTCTTGACTGGCCGGAAAGTCGCAAAGTGGAAGCAGCATGATTACGAAATTGCTGATTGCCAATCGCGGCGAAATCGCCGTTCGGATCGCGCGAACGGCCCGCGAAATGGGCATAAAGACGGTGGGTGTGTATAGCGATGCGGACAAGCATTCGCTGCATGTTTCGGTCATGGACGAGGCCTATCACATCGGGCCTTCGGTGGCCGCGGAAAGCTATCTGAAACAATTCAAAATTCTCGAAGTGGCCGCGAAAGCCGGCGCAGATGCAATCCATCCCGGATATGGATTTCATTCCGAGAAAGCGGATTTCGCGGAGAAGGTAATTTCCGGCGGATTCATTTGGGTGGGTCCCCCACCGGCGGCGATTGATGCCATGGGATCCAAGACCGGTGCGCGTGCATTGATGATCAAGGCCGGTGTGCCTGTGGTTCCCGGCACGGATGGGGCAATCGCTTCGCACAAAGAAGCAATGGAGTTTGCGGATGCCTGCGGATATCCCGTACTGCTTAAGGCGGTGGCGGGTGGCGGCGGCAAGGGAATGCGCGTTGTCGGCAAGCCGGAAGAGATGCAATCGAGTTTCGAAGCCGCACAACGCGAGGCGCTTGCAGCGTTTGCCGACGGTGCAATATACGTAGAAAAGTACCTCGCTGAGCCGCGGCACATCGAAATTCAGATCTTGGCGGATAAGCACGGACATTGCGTGTACCTCGGCGAGCGCGAGTGCACTTTGCAGCGGAGACATCAAAAAATTATCGAGGAATCTCCGTCTGCGGTCGTAACTCCGGAGTTGCGCAGGAAGATGGGAGAGACCGCCGTCGCCGCTGCGCGCGCGTGCGGCTACGTGAACGCGGGAACGATCGAGACTCTGCTTGACAAGGACGGTAAGTTCTACTTCCTTGAAATGAATACTCGGCTGCAAGTGGAGCATCCGGTCACGGAAGAAGTTACCGGACTCGACCTCGTGCGGCTGCAATTGCGCATCGCGGGCGGCGAGCCGTTGCCCTTTGCGCAAGAGCAGATTTCGCAGCGCGGACATGCTATCGAGGTGCGTATTTACGCCGAAGACGTCGCAAACGGATTCCTGCCTTCCACGGGCAAGTTGTCCCGGTTGCGGCCATCTTTCGGCCCCGGTGTGCGCGAAGACAGCGGCATGCGGGAGGGCGACGAAGTGTCGCGCTTCTATGATCCGATGATTTCAAAGCTCGTGGTGCGGGCAGGTAAGCGAGCCGACGCAACAAGTCGAATGCTCCGTGCGCTGCGTGAGTACGAGATTCGCGGAGTACGGACCAATATCGCCTTCTGCAGACACATTCTCTCCACGGAGAAGTTTGCCAAGGCCGACTTCAACACACACTCGGCCGATCACGATTTTCTTGACAGCTATAAAGCTGAGCTGTCGGTGGCGGAAGCCAATGAAGCACTGGTAGCCGCCGCTACCGCAAAGGCCTGGGTAACTCCCGGTCAGGCCCAGACAGTGGCCGCCGGTGGACCCGTGCAAATTTCTTCCGATGGCCGGGCGCCTTCCTTTGACGGTCAATGGAAGAGGTCCGGACGAACGAATGCCATGCGGGTGAGGTAGATAACAACCATGATAGAACCAATTCTTGTCAAAATACAAGGCCGCGAATACGCGGTCGAGTTGACGAACGGCTCCGCCATCGTCAACGGTCAGAAATTCAATCTCGATGACTTCAGACACGACGACAAAGGCGGAGTCGGGCTCGCCGTCGACGGGCAGAATGTCAAAGCGGTCATCGAGCGCGGATCGGTGGACTCCTATCTCATGTACAACGGACGCGAATTCACTTTGGAGGTTGAGACTCCGCGCGACCGGCTGATGAAGAGACTTTCTCCGTCCACGGATGGCGCGGGTGGCATCATGGCGATCAATGCTTCGATGCCCGGACTTGTCTTGCGATTGATCGCCGAGCCCGGCAGTAAAGTTAAACGGGGCGATCCGGTATTGATCCTCGAAGCGATGAAAATGGAGAACGAGATTCGCGCTCCGGGTGATGGAACGGTCAAGGAGATCAAAGTCTCGGAGGGGCAAGCAGTCGAGAAGGGCGATCCGCTCGTCGTGCTGGAGGCGTGAGCGACACGACGCAAAATGAGTGCACCAACTATTGAGAAGCCCGCCGACTTGCGCTCGAAGTGGGAGCGGTCGGTTGAAAAACTGATTCAGAAATCCCCTGAGCGCAAGGCCGCGTTCGAGACGGATAGTCATATTCCGGTGCAACGGCTGTATACGGCAAATCCGGACTTTAACCCCGACGAGCAACTCGGCTATCCCGGATCGTATCCGTTTACACGCGGCGTGCAGCCAAACATGTATCGCGGCAAACTCTGGACGATGCGGCAGTATGCAGGGTTTGGAACCGCCGAAGAGTCCAATGCGCGCTACCGCTACCTGCTCAGTCAGGGCACCACGGGGCTGTCCGTCGCGTTTGACCTACCAACGCAAATCGGCTATGACAGTGACGCGCCGGAAGCATCGGGTGAAGTGGGTCGGGTTGGAGTGGCAATCAGTTCGATTGAGGACATGCAAACGCTGCTCGCCGGACTTCCGCTCGATCGTATCAGCACGTCGATGACAATTAATGCTACGGCGGCGATCCTCATGGCGCTCTATGTCGCGGTTGCGCGATCGCGGGGCATCGACATCAAAAATCTCTCCGGCACAGTACAAAATGACATTCTGAAGGAGTACATTGCCCGCGGCACTTACATCTATCCGCCGCGACCTTCAATGCGACTCGTCACGGATGTCATCACCTACTGTCGTGATGAGATTCCGCAATGGAACACAATTTCCATTTCCGGCTATCACATCCGCGAAGCCGGTTCCAATGCCGTTCAGGAACTCGCGTTTACGTTTGCGAACGCGATGGCCTATGTAAGGGCCGCATTGGACACGGGGATGGATATCGACCAATTCGCGCCACGGCTGGCGTTCTTCTGGGGCTGCCACAATAACATGATCGAGGAAGTGGCGAAATTCCGCGCGTCACGCAGGGTCTGGGCGAAGATCGTCAAAGAGAGATTCCGCGCCCGAGACGAGCGCTCCATGATGCTGCGCTTTCATACGCAGACCGCGGGTTGCACGCTCACCGCGCAACAGCCGATGAACAATGTGGTGAGGGTGACCGTGCAGGCGCTGGCTGCCGTGCTCGGCGGCACTCAGAGTCTGCACACGAACGCAATGGACGAAGCGTTGTCGCTTCCGAGTGAGCAGGCGGCAAAACTCGCGCTTCGCACGCAACAGATAATCGCCTACGAATCCGGCGCGGCGGACACCGTTGATCCGCTGGCCGGAAGCTACTACGTCGAGGCGCTTACCGGCGAAATCGAACGGCGAGTTTGGGAATACCTCGACCGTATCGAGCAGATGGGCGGCGCAATTTCGGCCATCGAGCGGCATTACTTTCAGCATGAAATTGCCAATGAGGCCTATCACTATCAATCGGAAGTCGAATCCGGCGAGCGCATAATCGTTGGTGTGAACAAGTTCGAGGACGAAGGTGCTTCGCAGGCGAGTGTGATGAAAGTAAACCCGGCACTCGAAGAGAAGCAGCATAGACGGCTGGCAGAGTTTCGCCAAAACAGGGACCGGGCCAAAGTTGAGAATGTGCTCCGTACTCTGAAAGAGACGGCTCTCTCCGATAGGAACTTGTTGCCGGTGATGATCGATGCGGTTGAAAACCGTGCCACACTTGGCGAGATTGCCGGAGCTTTGCGCGCTACGTGGGGCGAATTTCACGACACAGAATGAGCCTGGATCTCAAGATATTCAATCTGCATCTTAAAACCAGACGGTTTGGCCGGGATTGTCTGACTTTTAATGAGATCGAGTCGACCAACCGCTGGCTGCTTGAGCATGAGTTCGACTATCCCATGTCGGGGGCGGTCGTGGTGGCCGACCATCAGACGGCAGGGCGCGGACGGAAGGAGCGGTTATGGCTTGATTCTCCCGGCCAGGCTCTGTTGTTTTCGGTACTCGTCAGGCATCAACTTCGATCCGAAGCCGGTGCTATGCTCAGCCTGGTTCCGTCCGTGGCTCTCGCCCAAGTGTTCGCAAAAATTGCGACGACGAATGTTGTGATCGAGTTGAAGTGGCCGAACGATCTGCTGCTCAATGGACGAAAGGCGGCAGGCGTCTTGATTCAGTCGTTGTCTTCCGGAATGAGGCAGACGAGCGTGATTGGAATTGGAATCAATACCACAGTCGAACGCGCGGCGCTTGACGCGATGGGTTTGACCGGCGCGACGTCATGGTACGCGGAAACCGGTGAGACGATTTCCAACGAGGTATTACTGGCAGACTTACTGCTTGAACTCGAAACCGTTTACGATGAGTTTGTGAGTGGAGACTATGAGACGATTCGTCAGCAGTGGTCTCACTTTGGACCGAAACGCGGTGCAATGCTCACGAGGCAAGAGGATGATCAACTCATTTCGGGTGAATTTCGCGGACTTGGCGATCGAGGAGAACTGCTCCTGAGCGACGAGCGGGGAAATGTGTCTGC
>CAZGVT010000137.1:0-8330 GCA_964529255.1 uncultured Alphaproteobacteria bacterium
AAGACGGCAAGTTTCGCCCGGGAATGTCGGCCAATGTCGCGGCCGTTTTGAACCAACGTCCGTCTGCATTGACGATTACGAGCGAAGCGGTGGTGGTCGATCAGAATCAGCCGATTGTGTACGTGATCAAGCCCGATTGTACGGTAACTCGAACCGTTCTGAAATTAGGCTCCCGGACGAGCAATGCCGTGGAAGTCGTGAGCGGACTTGAGGCCGGCCAGTTGGTCGTGAAGGCCGGACACCAGAAGATATTCGACGGCGCCAAAGTGATTCCCGTGTCCAGCATAGATTCCGCCGCCGCCGCCGCCGCTGCACAAGCCGCAGGAGGACAGACGCAATGAAGCTAAGCGACGTCTCCATTCGCCGTCCCGTCTTCGCGACGGTGATGAGTTTGACGATCGTGCTATTCGGAATACTGGCCTTCCTGCGAATGCCGGTGCGCGAGTATCCGGATATCGATCCGCCGATTGTCTCGGTGGTGACGTTTTATCGCGGGGCCAGCGCCAGCGTGGTCGAGGCGGAGATCACGGACGTGCTTGAAGAGCAATTCGCCACGCTCTCGGGCGTGAAAACCTTGACCTCCTCCAGCCGCGAGCAGGGATCGGTAATCACGATTGAATTTGAGCTGAATCGCAATGTGGAGGAAGCGGCGAACGAAGTTCGCGATCGCGTTTCGCGCAGTCGTGGAGAGTTGCCGAGAGAGATCGAGGACCCGATCGTCTCAAAGGTCGACGCGAATGCGCAGCCGATTGTCTGGCTCGGCTTGTCGAGTGAAAAACACGATGGTTTGGAACTATCGGAGGCCGCCGACAGAGTACTGAAGGATCGGCTTCAGCGGCTGGACGGCGTGGGCTCGATCATCATCGGTGGCGAGCGACGGTATGCGATGCGGGTGTGGCTCGATCCGCAACGGCTCGCCGCCTACGGGATTACTCCGGGTGACATTGAAGCGGCAATCAGCCGCGAGAATGCGGAAATTCCCGGTGGCCGCGTGGAAGGCACGGAGCGCGAGTTTGCCGTGCGAACACGCGGCGATCTGGCGACAGCCGAGCAGTTCGGAGCGATAATTGTCTCCCAGCGGTCGACGAGCACAATCAGACTTCGCGACGTCGCGGAGGTGGAGATCGGCGCGGAGGACGAGCGAACGGTGGCGCGCTGGAACGGCAATCCGGCCGTCGGACTGGGTATTGTCAAGCAGTCCAAAGCCTCGACTCTGGATGTTGCCCGCGCGATCCGCGAAGCGTTGCCGGAGCTGCAAGACGCGCTGCCGGAGGGGATGAAGCTTGCCGTAGCCTATGACTCTTCCGAGTTCATTTCCGAGTCCATCTCTGAAGTCGGCGATACGCTTCTGATCGCGATGTGTCTGGTGATATTGGTTGTGCTAGCATTTATGAAGAGTATGCGGGCAACGATCATTCCGACGCTCGCGATTCCGGTGTCGATCATCGGCACCTTCGCGATCATCTACTTCCTCGGCTTTACCATCAACATTCTCACGCTGCTTGCGCTGGTGCTTGCGATCGGTCTGGTGGTGGACGATGCGATTGTGGTGCTGGAAAATATCTTCCGCCACATGGAAATGGGAAAGAGCCGCATGCGCGCGGCATTTGACGGAACGAAAGAGATCGGCTTCGCCGTGCTCGCCACGACAATCACGCTGGTTGCGGTGTTCGTGCCGGTGGCATTTTTGACCGGCTCGGTGGGACGGCTGTTTCGCGAATTCGGTTTCTCCGTTGCGATTGCGGTGGCGTTGTCGGGTTTCGTCGCGCTGACGCTCACTCCGATGTTCAGTTCCCGGATTCTCCGTCCGCTTCACGGCACGGGACAAAGTTGGGCGGGGCGCAGTTTCGATGCATTCTTCAACTGGCTCAATCAAGCGTATGAGCGCATTCTGCGATTCGCACTTCGCCACCGCGTAACCACAGTCATTACAGCCGTCGTCGCGGTGATTTTAAGTGCGGCGATTTTCAAATTTATTCCGAGCGAACTCGTGCCGACGGAAGATCGCGGCATCGGTTTTGGAATTGTGATCGCACCCGAGGGCTCAACGCTCGCTTATACCGACCGTCACATGCGGGAGGTTGAGAAGCGATTGTTGCCATTGCCGGAGCGAAAGGGACTATTCACGGCAGTTGGGTTGGGATTTGAAGGACCGGGACGCGTGACGGACGGCGTGCTGTTCCTGAATCTCGGTTCGCGGGATGAGCGGGAGAAGAGTCAGCAAAAGGTCGTCGAAGAGTTGTTTCCGCAGATGTTCTCGATCCCCGGTGTGCTCGCCTTTATCATCAATCCGCCAAGCCTCGGAAGCTTCGCGTCCAGTCCCATCGGCTATGTTTTGCAGGCGGACTCGTATGAGGAGTTGAATCAGTCGGTGGGTGTGATGATGATGGGAATGCAGAAGCTCGGATATCTGTTCAACGTCGACTCGGACTTGAAACTCAACAAGCCGCAGCTTGACGTAGCCGTGGACCGGGATCGCGCGGCCGAGCTTGGTGTTTCCACGACCGACATCGGGTCGACATTGGAGACGTTGCTGGGCGGCCGCGTGGTGAGCGATTTCAAGCGCGGCACGAAGCAATACGACGTCATCATGCAGGTAAAGTCGGAGAATCGCGCGACTCCGGATGTTATCGAAGGACTGTATGTTCGGGGCAAAGAAGGATTGGTGCAGCTTGCTAATGTGGTCAAGGTAACCGAGGCGGTCGGCCCGAAGGAGTTGAATCACTTTAATCGCCGCCGTTCGGCAACCATATCGGCGAACTTGATTCCCTTTGTGTCGCTTGGACAGGCCTTGAATGACATCGACAAGCTTCGCGAGGAGAGTCTGCCCACGTCCATCAAGCGCGAATTTTCCGGCCAATCGCTGGAGTACAAGGAATCCAGCAGCGGACTGAACTACTTCTTTGTCCTTGCGCTGGTGTTCATCTTTCTGGTGCTGGCCGCGCAATTCGAGAGTTTCGTTCACCCGTTTACGATCCTGCTCTCCGTGCCGCTGGCGGTATTCGGTGCGTTGCTATCGTTGTTCGTTTTGGGACAGAGTCTGAATATCTACTCGCAGATCGGACTCATCATGCTTATAGGCCTCGTGACGAAGAACTCGATCTTGATTGTGGAGTTTGCCAATCAACTTCGCTCGCGGGGCCGCGACGTGATGACCGCCGTGATTGAAGCTTCGGTGATTCGCTTGCGGCCTATCTTAATGACTTCGTTCGCGACGATATTTGGTATTCTGCCCATCGCCATCGGCATCGGAGCGGGTGCGGAATCCCGCCGTCCGTTGGGCGTTGCGGTGGTCGGCGGTATGCTCTTCTCGACATTTCTCACGCTTGTCGTGGTTCCGGTGGTCTACACGCTCGTTGCGCGCTACACGCGAGTGAAAGACACGGAAACTGAAGCGGTAGAAACGGAGGAACCGCATCGCACGCTTGCACCGCAGCCGAGTGTGTAATCATCAATCATCCCAATCGAAAAAAAACCTACCCCCGCTCTTTGGAACGGGGGTAGTCAGACTCTCGACAAACCCCATCGATTTTTGAGGGGCCTGTCTTGGGAGCCGCGAAGTGACTCTCGATTCGCCGCGCGAGCACTCACGAGTTCTCGGACGTGATCGGCCCGGCGGTCGGCTGCGAGCAGCCAACACGGCTCGGGCCTTTGTCAGCAACCTGTTTACCCCCGCTCTTTGGAACGGGGGTAAGTTTTTTGTTCTGATAGCAGGGGTGCAACAACACTATCGGCGGCCGCTGGCCGTCGGACCACGTTGGACAGGCGGAGCGTGCCCCCGGTGAGTCCTACTCCGCCAAGAGTGCGTCGACCCACCAGTCGAGTTTTTCATCCAATCCCGCCGAGTAGCCGCGCTCTTCAAAGCGGACGATGCCCTGCTTGTCAATCGCACAGAGATAAGGAATGCCGTCGAAGCCGTACTCTTTCGAGAGATTCTCCGTGCCGTGCAGCAGCGTCATCGCGTAGTCCCGCTTTTTTATGAACAGCTCGGGCTTCTGCTGCGGCGCATCTTCCCAGACGTTGACGGAAAACACCTTGACTCCCGTAGGCGGCATCATCGACTTCATATAATGGTTGATTTCAGGCATGGCCATTTTGCATGGCCCGCACCAGGTGGCCCAAAAATCAAGAATCACGACCTGTCCGCGCAAATCGGAGAGTTTAACGGGCTTGCCGTCCTGATCTTCCAATGTCCAGTCAGGCGCGGGCTTTTCAATGCGATGCGCAAGCACTTCCGCGCGGCGTTTTTCAGCCGTGGCAATCCGCTGTTGCTCAATGCTCTTCAGCATGGTACCCCAACGCGCATCGGCATGCAGCGATTCGAGATCACCGTCTCTTTTCACGATGCTCTCGTCCGCGAAACCCGCATTGACCGATTGATTGAGGAATGCAAAAGCTTCGTCCCGCCGGCCGGCAAGCGCGTGATAGCAGGCGAGATTGTAAAGTGAATTGCCGTCCGCACTGCCTCCCAGCTTTGCGGAGAGATACTCTGCAGCGATTGAGTACGACTCAACACTTCGCAGGCACTCGAGATACCACTCGTCGACGATCGCTTGTCTCTGCTCCGCAGGCACACTCTTTTCGAGTTGGTCTTCAGCAGCCTTGGAGAGCAGTGCCCGCGCCTCCTCCGGCTTTCCCGTGCCGCACAGCAACGTTGCTTCGGCCCGCGCATCGGCCCAGCCGAGGCTGTCCCGCATTCCGGCCGCGAGTAAGTCGCGGGCGTTGTCCCACTGCCTGCGATAGACTTGCAGTCGAAATTCGGTCATACGCGCGGCATCATCTTCGGGCTCCAGCTTCGCCCATGTCGCGAAATGCGCTTCGTCAGCAGCGAGCTGTGCTCTCATCCAGGCGCGCGCTTCCGCATTGCCGCGGCCGTCGAAGAGTGCACTGCCGTAGGTAGCGCAGACCAGTCGATATCCCCAGGGCCAACCCGCATCGAGTTGAATGATCTTGCGACCGATTTCGACTTTCGGTTTGTCACCGGGAGCGATGCGACCGTAGAGGTACGCGGCGCGCTTGTCGCTCGGGTTTGATTTGTACAGCTCGTTGAAGTGGTCAACGGCCGCTGCAGAGTCAATGTCATACCATGCCGTCTGCGCCTGGCGAGCGACTTTTACATCGGGAGCATTCAGCGCGTAGTCAGAAAGGAACGTAAGCAGATCAAAGTCCTTACCGGCCTGTTCCATTGCCTCGCGATAGCTCTTCATGCTGTATTTGTCATCGGCCACAGCCAATGACGTAACGATTAACGCGAGCGCGAGAGTGCGGAACCAGTTCATATGATCCTCCGGGTAACGGTCGTAGTACGTGAATAGTTCAGAAAGATTTGCTCAATGCGGGTCTTCACGGGAATTTAGCGAAAATCCAGTAGCTTTGCAAGCAACGGCAGGCGTGGCACAAATGCTCAACGGGTTGCAAATTCCGGTGAGAAATGCTATCTTGAACACTTGTTGCCAAAGGAGATTATTTGTTCATGCCAGAATCATTTCCACTCATGATTCCGGGAGCCGCGAGTCACGGCAAGCCGCTTGAAGTTCGCGCACCATACGACCGTTCGTTGATAGCCGTGGCGGAAATGGCTGATGCCGCGACTGCGGAGCAGGCGCTGGAGAATGGTTCTCTGCTGTATCATTCACGCGACCAGTGGTTGCCGCTTGCGGAACGGCTGTCGATTCTTGAACGCGCAGTGGCGTTGATGAACCCGCTGGCCGAGGAGCTTGCGCTGGAGGCCGCGCGCGAAGGCGGAAAGCCGCTGCTCGACTCGCGCGTAGAAGTGTCGCGTGCGATGGACAGTCTGAAGCTCTGCGTTGAACACATGCGATCCAGCGGGGGGCGGGAGATTCCGATGAATGTCAACGCTGCCTCAACCGGGCGAGTGGCTTGGACGCGATTTGAACCGATAGGCGTCGTTGCAGCGGTAAGCGCCTTCAATCATCCGCTGAATCTCATTGCGCATCAGGTCGGTCCGGCCATCGCAGCCGGCTGTCCTGTACTGGTCAAACCCGATCCGCGCACGCCACTCTCGTGTCTTCGTCTCGTGAGCTTGCTGCGGAAGGCAGGGCTTCCCGAAGCCTGGTGCCAGCCGATCATAACGGATGACCTATCCGTCGCGGAGCTGGCGGTAACCGATCCACGCATCGCCTTCTTCTCGTTCATTGGGAGTGCGCGGGTCGGCTGGATGTTGCGGTCGAAACTTGCTCCGGGCGTTCGCTGCGCGCTTGAACACGGCGGAAACGCGCCGGTTATTCTCGCCGATGATGCGGATGTTGCGCGCGCGATTCCTTTGATTGCCAAAGGCGGCTTTTACCATGCGGGACAGGTTTGCGTATCGGTGCAGCGTGTGTATGCACCCAAGGCTCGTGCCGCACAGTTTGCCGAAACGCTGGCGGCGAGAGCACGCGAGATGAAGATCGGTGATCCGGCTTCACCTGATACGGAAATCGGTCCGCTGATCACAGAGCAAGATTGCGCCAGAGTGCATCAGTGGGTTGCGGAAGCGGTGAAGGGCGGTGCGAGGCTGCTCTGTGGTGGTCGCGGGACATCCAGTTCCTGCTATGAAGCTACGGTCTTGCTGGACCCGCCGGAAGATGCCAGAGTCAGTACGGAGGAGATCTTCGGGCCTGTGATCTGCGTTTATTCCTGTACTGATCTTGATGAGGCGATTGAGCGAGCGAATGCGTCGCCGTTCGCCTTTCAGGCGGCGGTGTTCACGGAAAAACTCGAAACGGCAATGCGATGCTATGCGAGACTTGCGGCTTCGGCAGTGATGGTAAACGACCATACGGCCTTTCGAGTGGACTGGATGCCGTTTGCGGGTCTGACGCAATCCGGGCTCGGGGTTGGCGGAATACCCGGCACGATTCGCGACATGCAGATTGAGAAGATGCTGATGATCAAGTCTACGGAGGCGCTGCAATGAGAGTGATATTCCTGATGTCGTTGATTGGGCGATTTGCGATCGCGCAACCGATGATCCCGATTGGATCGAGCGCTTTCGGTGGAACCGGTGATGAGTACATCGAGGCGATGGATCGCACGATTGACGGAGGCTATGTCGTTGCCGGATCCACCAATTCGTTCGGCGAAGACACCGACGCATTCCTTGCGAGTACGGATACAGCGGGTGTTCCGGTTTGGCAGCGCAGCTTTCACTTCCGCGACTGGGACGCCGCGACTTGCGTGGAGGCGTTAGTCGACGGCGGCTTCATTGTCGGTGGCTACAGTGCGCGGCTTGCCGAATACAATTCCGCTCTGCTCGTGATCCGCACAAATGCGGACGGGGATTCGGTTTGGAGCCTGGTGAAGTCTCATGAAGACTCGAATTTCGTCGTCTATGGTTGCGGCTCGCGGCCCGGCGGTTACTGGGCGGCGGGCGAAATCGAGCGGGACGAGCACGCAGTTGGAGCGCTTTGGCTACTCTCCGAATCGGGACAGTTGACGCATCAGCTCGCGTATGCCGACGTCGGCTACCAGAACAATTTCACCGCCGCTGCGCGAACGGAAGCGGGAGACTACATCCTTGCCGGCACGGTCCGGGATTCTTCGCTGGCGGAAACAGACTTGTGGATTCTAAAAATCGCCGAGCAGGGAGGCGTCTACTGGTCGCGTCGAATCGCTCATGCGGGAAATGACTTTGTGCTTTCCCTTACGTGGTTGGCGGAGGGTGGCGCCGTTACGGCGGGGCTGTCCGACGGAGAAGACGTATCGGGAAATCATTTCTCTGTAAAAGTCGATCCAAACGGAACCGTGCTTTGGACTCGCTCACTTGGCGAAGCCGGCTACGAAGAACACGGTCATGGCGTTGCCGAGCTTACGGATGGTGACCTCTTATTTGTGGGCCATGCGCATTCTCACGAAACGGAAACTTCGGAGCTTCACCTTGTTGTAACAAGTCCTGAAGGCTTTGATGATGAAGCGCTCACGCATGACACGGGTTTGAATGAAGTCGGGACTGACGTTCTCGCCACGGCGGAAGGCGGATGTATTGTCGCCGGATATGTGTTTGGAGACACTGCAAGCAGTGATGCGCTGCTGGTGCGTTTCACGCCTTCATCTGAAACCGATCAGCATAAAGCTATGTTGCCGTTCAGTGCCGGACTGCTTGGCGCGTATCCGAATCCTTTTAATGCGACGACGGAGATTCGGTTTCGTCTGGAGAATGCTGTTCTGGTAAACCTACGGGTCTATGATTTGAACGGCCGGGAAGTGAAAAAGCTCCTTTCCGAGCGTATGTCTGCAGGATTCTACGAAATTCCGTTCGAAGCGAAGGAGTTGCCATCCGGAGTGTATTTCGCAGGTTTGGATGTCGGCGGTGCGCGACAGGTAATCAA
>CAZGVT010000138.1:0-8172 GCA_964529255.1 uncultured Alphaproteobacteria bacterium
ATCATTTCGCACGGAAGAGGAAAGACGAAACGCGCTTCTGGACTTTGTGCTGGCTGATTACCTTGACTTGACGGCGCTTTTCAATCTCGCGTGGATTGGTTTTGCGGGACGGCGTGATCCGAGAATTTCCGAATTGGTGCGCAAGGGCGAGGAGTACACGGCGGATGATATCGCGACGATCCTTTTCTTTCACCGGGAAATCGTCGGATCCGTACTGGATGGTTACCGTGCGCTGTTTGAACAGGGCCAAATCGAGCTATCCACTTCACCGTATGCTCATCCGATCTTACCCCTCTTGCTTTCTACCGACGCAGCATCGCCCGACATTCCTGCGTACAAGCTTCCCCATCGCGCGTACAAGCATCCCGAGGCGGGGAGAGCCCATCTGGCCGCAGCCACAGAAGTCTGCACAAGAGTCTGGGGACGGAGAGTGGCCGGAGTATGGCCGTCGGAAGGTTCGGTTAGTGAAGACGCGGTTTCGCTCATCGCGGAGGCGGGCTACAGTTGGTGTGCCACTGATGAGGGAGTGCTCAAGCGAAGCGAACTCTCGCCCGGTGCGTCTCACTTCCAACCTCATACGATGCAGACCGGATCGGGGCAGGTTAACGTATACTTTCGTGACTGGGGGCTTTCAGACGCGATTGGATTTCGCTATTCATCGTTCGATCCCGCCCGGGCCGTTCAAGAATTCATCGGCCATCTGGAAAACATAGAACAGTCGACGCGATCCGTGCCGCGGCGGTGTATACTCGTAGCGTTGGACGGTGAGAATCCGTGGGAGGCTTATCCCGATGGTGGTTCGGGATTTCTGACCGGAGTGTTTTCAAAGCTGACTTCACACTTGCATTTGAAATCGGCGACAATCGGCTGGCACTCAGAACGCAATGCAGGAAGCGGCATCGTCTCGTTGCACGCGGGTTCCTGGATCGACTCGAATTTCAGGATTTGGGTGGGAGATCCGGAGAAGAACGCCGCTTGGTCGGAACTTCAGGCGGCGCGGCATGTACTCGCGGAGATCCCGCCAACGAGCACTTTGTTTGGTGATGCATCTGCGCTCTTAATGAAGGCTGAAGGCTCGGACTGGATGTGGTGGTACGGGGAACCGTTCAGTTCGCCGTACGAGGGTCACTTCGACGAGCTGTTTCGCGGCTACCTGAAGGCGTTTTATCAAGCCTTGAATCTGGTTCCACCGGCGAGTTTGGATACGCCGATTAAGGTTCCGAAGCGGCTGGAGCGAAGACTCAAACCGGCATTCGCGATTGCACCTGTGATTGACGGTCGTGAAACGTCGTTCTTTGAATGGCAGGGGGCAGTAAAACTGGACGGGAGGCAATTTGGGTCGACGATGGGTCGAGCCGAGCATCTTCTGGGCGCAGTGTGGTACGGATTCGGAGAGCGGGAGGTCTTTCTGCGTGTCGATCCTACGCCGACGGTAAGGTCACGCGAAGGAGCGACAATCCACGTCTGCGCAAATGAGACAAACGGCGGAATGATGTTAGAGTGTCGGCCGGATGCGTCCAAGAGCGAGCAGGGAAATTCGCATTCTCTGGTTTGCTCGGAAATCATTGAGCTGGCGATTGACAGACAGTCTGTCAACTGCTTTCCCGGCGGCGAGTTTGGTTTCTGGGTGGAAGTTTGGCTGGACGGTGCGATACAGGAGCGGATTCCGCATGAAGGAGTGATTAGATTCCTGGTTCCTTCGGCGGAGGCGATGGCGGCAAATTGGATGGTCTAAGAAAAGTGAGCGAGGGTGATGGCTGAATTGCGAATGGATCCCATCCAGAGACGGTGGGTGATTATTTCGAGCGAGCGGGCACACCGGCCGTCTGAGTTTCAGGTAAATGTAATTCAGGCGCCTGCAGAGTTTTGCCCGTTTTGTCCCGGAAACGAAGCAAAGACGCCATTGGAAATCCTCGCGATCCGCGATGGATACGGTGCGCCGAACTCCCCGGGTTGGTCTGTTCGCGTGGTACCCAACAAGTATCCGGCGCTCCGCGTGGAGGGTGAGCTTGATCGCCGCGCATCCGGAATTTATGACCTGATGAATGGCATAGGCGCGCATGAGATCTTGATTGAGACACCGGAGCATGGGAGGCAGTTTGCCGATCTCACCGCGACTCAGCTCAGCCGCGTACTGGGGGCCTATCGCGACCGCATAAAGGACCTCGTTCATGACCGGAGATTCAGCCATCTTGTGATTTTCAGAAATTACGGTGACGCTGCCGGAGCGACGCTTGCGCATCCGCATTCGCAAATTATGGCCATGCCGATTCTGCCGCAAGTGATCGAAACGGAGCTGCGTTCAGGTCTCGAACATCTGCGTCACAAGGATCGCTGTCTGTTCTGCGATATTATTCGCTTCGAGGCGGAGCAGGGAGTCCGAGTCGTTGAAGACACCGGGAATTTTATCTCCCTCGCGCCCTACGCGAGCCGCTCGCCTTTTGAACTGTGGATTGCGCCAAAGTATCATCAGGCTGAGTTTCAGGAATCGAGCGACGCTCAGTTGGCGGAGCTTGCGCGAATCATGCGCTCCACGATGAGAAGATTGAGACACGCGCTGAACGATCCGCCGTACAATCTTGTCGTGCACATGTCACCGAATCTTGGCGCGTATTCGATGCGCACGACGGATGCGGAGAACATTCGGGCAGGTTACCACTGGCACATCGAGATAATCCCGAGGTTGACTAAGGCCGCCGGGTTTGAGTGGGGAACCGGATTCTACATCAATCCGACACCGCCGGAGGATGCGGTGGAGTACTTGAAGAGGGAGAGAGTGGTCGAGAGTTAGTCACTCAGGGCAAGTCGCGAAGTTGATGAGGAAAGCTAAAATAATATAATTCAATAAGTTCGGTTCCGGCCAGCAGGTCCAGTCGGCTTTCTCTGGTCTGGACTTGACAATCTGCTTGGGAATGTTTAGATTTTAAGGCTTTGGAATTAGCGAACTCAGGAAAATGAACACATTTCACGCAAAACCGAATCAGATCGACCGTCGCTGGTTTGTAATCGACGCAACCGATCAGATTTTGGGTCGAATGAGCACGCAGTTGGCGATGATCCTTCGCGGCAAGCACAAGGCAGAGTACACCCCGCATGTCGATGTAGGTGATTTTGTCATTGTCATCAATGCGGAAAAGGTCCGGGTGACGGGCGGCAAGTCACGCGGCAAGGAGTATTTTTCGCACACCGGTTGGCCGGAAGGCGGAAGGTGGACTTCATACGAAGTGATGAAGAAGGCCAAGCCTGAACGCATTATTGAACTGGCGGTGAAGGGAATGATCCCGCGCACGCGTCTGGGTCGCAAACAGCTGGGGAAGCTCTTTGTCTATGCAGGACCGAATCATCCGCACGAGGCTCAGCAGCCGGTGGCGCTGGAAACCAAATCGACTCGCAACTAAGCCGATATGAAGCAAACAAAATACTACGCTACGGGGCGGCGCAAGACCGCGATCGCTCGCGTCTGGTTGGTCCCTGGAACCGGTACCATTGCCGTGAACGGCAAAGGACTTTTGAATTATTTTCGCCGTGACGTGCTCGAGATGGACATCGAGCGTCCGCTGAAATTGACGGACAATTTCGGCAAGCTGGATGTCATCGCGACTGTTCGCGGGGGCGGGCTCACAGGCCAGGCCGGCGCGGTCAGGCTCGGCATTTCGCGCGCGCTGGTGGCGATGAACGATACCCTGCGACCAATTCTGCGCGCCAATGACCTGATGACTCGCGATCCGCGCGAGCGGGAGCGCAAGAAGTACGGCCAGCCTGGAGCCCGTAAGCGCTTCCAGTACTCGAAGAGATAGTATTTGCGATCTCCGGGCCTAAACCGGCTCAGATCGTGATCATGTACGTACGGGACGCGATGAGAGCGTCTGCACTGAAAGCCGGACGGGATCGGCGACGGGTGTCCCCGAAAGGGGATGGATCGCACGAGTTGAACGCCGGCAGCTAACAACCCATTCTAGGAGAAAGATGTCGAAGATTACGTTGCAGCAGCTATTGCTGGCGGGCTCCCATGGTGGTCATTTGACCCGCCGCTGGCATCCGAAGATGAAGCCGTTCATTCTGATGGAGCGGAACCGCATTCATCTTTTGGATTTGCGCAAGACTCAAGAGTGTATTGAAAAAGCGTGCGCCGCGGCGGTGGAGATCACCAGTCGCGGCGGCACCGTTTTGTACGTCGGGACAAAGAATCAGGCCCGCGATATTGTTTCCGCGGAGGCCAAGCGGGCGGGCATACCGCACGTCTCCGAGCGGTGGCTCGGCGGCACGTTGACCAATTTTCAGACGATTCGCCAGGGGATTAAGACTCTGGTGGGCATCGAGAAGAAAATGGTCGACGGGACGTTCGAGAAGATCTCGAAGAAAGAGCGTTTGATGATCGAACGGCGTCGCGAGAAGTTGCTGGAGTCGATCGGCGGCATCCGCGAAATGACTCACATACCGAGTCTCATGTTCGTAGTTGATATCCGCCGAGAGAAGATCGCGATTGCCGAGGCGCGGCGATTGGGCATTACGATTATGGCGATCGTCGACACGAATTGTGATCCCGATCTTGTCAACTACCCGATTCCTGCAAACGATGACGCATTCAAGTCTGTTGCGCTCGTGACTCGGGCAATCACGGATTCGGTGATTGAAGGCATGTCGACGTGGAAGGCTCAGGTGGCGACTCAAGAAACGACACACGAGACCGCCGCGCGAGATCGCGAACATCGCGAACCGCGTCCGCGGGATCCGCGAGACAGTCGTGATGCCGGCGGACGAGTGCGCCGCGTGCGCCGTCCCGGAGGTCCCCAGCGGCCGTCTGAGCATCCCCATGGAGGTGAGGAAAAACCGGCGGCTCCGAGCGATGCCGCGGAAGGTCATGGCGCTGGGCCGTCCGTGGAGTGACATCGACGGTCAGTTGCTGCAAACGAATTTAATAGCTAAAGTGAGGATATTGTGTCTGAAGTCATGGTAAGTGCCGCGCTCGTATCGGAACTCCGCAGGGAGACCGGTGCGGGAATGATGGATTGCAAGCAAGCCCTGATGGAGTCGGGCGGCGACAAAGAGAAGGCGATCGAGTATCTTCGAAAGAAGGGAAAGGCGGCTGCAGAAAAACGCGCAGATCGCACTGCCAATGAGGGTGTGGTCGTGGTCACACGTTCAGTCGACGGCACGGCCGCGGCCCTTGTGGAAGTGAACAGTGAGACGGATTTCGTGGCCCGCAACGATGAGTTTCGCAAGTTTGCGGAAGACGTCTCCGCATTTGTTTTGGGTTGGACGGCTGCGGACACCAAGTCACTTGACGAGCTGAAGACGCAAGTGCTTCCAAACGGCCGCACGATCGGCGATTCCTTGACCGATTTGGTGGGGAAGATCGGCGAGAAACTTGACGTCGGACGATTTGCCAGACTTCACGTGCCAGGCGGCTATATCGGTTCGTATGTCCACGGAGATTCCAAACTCGGCACCATCGTCGCTCTGACCGGCTTGAGCGAGAAGTCGCCCGTCGCTCTTCAACTGGGAAAAGACCTGGCGATGCAGGTTGCGGCGGCGAGTCCTGCGGTAGTGCGTCGCGAGCAGCTTGATCCGGTCAAGCTCGAATCCGAAATGGCCATCGAAATGGACCGGGCCAAATCGGAAGGAAAACCCGAGGCTGCACTCAAGAAGATCGCTGAAGGCCGCGTCAACAAGTGGGTGGCTGAAGTCACGTTGCTGGAGCAGCCCTTCATCAAAGATCCGAAGGTGGTTGTGAAGAGTTTGCTCGAAGATGCGACCAAGTCTACCGGTGCACCGGTAGATGTTGCCAAGTTTGTGCGTATACGCATTGGCGAATAACCCCTGCCTCCGCTGAACTCCCTGCGATATAAGCGAGTGCTGCTTAAACTTTCCGGAGAAGCTTTGTGCGGATCGGGAGAGTACGGCATTGATCCCGCTACATTAAAGGCGATGGCGGAGGAGATTGCCGAAGTCGGCGGCCTTGGCGTGGAGCTTGGGATTGTGATCGGCGGCGGCAATATCTTTCGCGGACTGCGCGGTGCGGCACAGGGAATGGACCGAGTGACGGGCGATCAGATGGGCATGCTTGCGACAGTGATCAACGGTCTGGCGTTGCAGGATGCGCTCGAGTCCCAAGGGGTCTACACGCGCCTGCAAACGGCGATTCCGCTGCAAACCGTTGCCGAGTCGTTTATTCGCCGTCGCGCGCTGCGGCATCTCGAAAAGGGCCGGATTGTCATCTTTGCGGCAGGCACGGGCAGCCCGTTTTTCACGACGGATACGGCGGCTGCGTTGCGGGCAAAAGAGATCAAAGCGGATGTCTTGATGAAGGGCACCAAAGTGGACGGCATCTACACGGCAGACCCGACTCTCGACAGGACAGCGACCATGTTTGACGAGATCACATATCTACAATTTGTGGAGCGGCAGTTGAAAGTCATCGACACGACGGCCGTGACATTTTGTATGGAGAATTCGATTCCAGTTCACGTTTTCAATTTCAAGGTGCGGGGGAATTTCCGCCGCATCATTCAGGGCGAGAAAATAGGCACATTGATCGGATAGGCGGCCGCTCATGATAAAGGAGCTGATCGCAGACTGTGATCTGCGAATGAAAAAGTCGGTGGAGATGTTGCGAGTGGAATTGACGCACATTCGGACCGGCAAAGCCTCGATCGGGCTCGTGGAGCCGATTCGCGCGGAAGTTTACGGGACGGAAATGCCGCTTTCCCAGGTTGCGTCGATCTCGACGCCGGATGCCCGGTCAATCCTGATTACTCCCTATGACAAGGGGACGATTCACGCGCTTGAAAAGGCGATACAGAAATCGGACCTTGGGATCACCCCGCAAAGTGACGGTGCGACGATCCGGCTGGCGATTCCTCCGCTTACCGAGGAACGTCGCAAGGATCTTGTGAAGATCGTCAAGAAATATGTGGAAGAGGCGAAAGTCGCCGTGCGCAATATCCGCCGCGACACGAACGACCATATCAAGAAGCTGGAGAAAGAGCACAAGGTCTCCGAGGACGAATCTCACAAGTCTCAGGACAAGACTCAGGAGTTGACGGATCGCCATATCAAGGACATGGATCATCTTTTCGATCTGAAAGAAAAGGAGATTCTCGAAGTTTGACGCTCAGCTCTGTGCGCGCCCGCGAGATCCTTGATCGTGCGCGGGGAAAGCGCGTCGCAGTGGTTGGCGATTTCATGTTGGATCGCCATCTGTACGGATCCGTTCGCAGAATCAGCCCTGAAGCCCCGGTTCCGGTGGTTGAGATTGAACATGAGCGGATCGCGCTTGGCGGAGCGGGGAACGTGGTTCAGAATCTTGCCGCGCTCGGGATCGAGCCGGTCGCATTCGGAGTGGCAGGCACGGACGCGGCAGGCAGCGATTTGCTTAGACTGCTGGATCAGCTTGGTTGCGGTCTGTTGGGGATGATTGCGAACGCATCGCGCCCGACGACGGAGAAGGTTCGGATTATCGCTCACGATCAGCACGTCGTGCGCGCCGATCGGGAAAGTACTGCGCCGCTATCGAGGGATGAGGAATCCAAACTTGCCGATGCGTTAAGCAGTGTGATCGGTTCGCTGGATGCATTGATTTGTCAAGATTACAACAAAGGCGTGCTCACTCCTTCGGTGATCGGCTCGCTGATTGAAGCCTGCAAGACCGCAGGCGTGCCGGTTTCGGTGGACCCGAAATTTGAGAACTTCTTTTCGTTTCGCGGCTGTTCACTTTTCAAACCGAATGTTCGCGAGTTGGAATCCGCGCTTGGCCGGAGATTCGGCACAGATTCGGAGCTTCAGTCCGCCGCCGACTCCCTCTTTGAGCGGCTTGCGCCGTCACGGGTGTTGGTTACCCGGGGCGAACGAGGCATGACCCTGTTTTCCGCAGACGGTAAATCGGAACATATTCCGACTCAGGCAAAGAAGGTGCACGATGTGTCGGGGGCAGGCGATACGGTAATAGCCACTTATGTCACGGCGGAGTGTGGCGGTGCGACTTCGCGCGAGGCGGCCATGCTGGCCAATCGTGCTGCGGGGATAGTTTGCGGTGAAGTGGGCGTAGTTCCGATACAGCGCGAGCGCCTACTGAGCGAGGAATTCTGAGAATCGGGCGACTAGCTCAGCTGGTTAGAGCGCTGGTCTCACATACCAGAGGTCATAGGTTCAAGTCCTATGTCGCCCACCATG
>CAZGVT010000139.1:0-6465 GCA_964529255.1 uncultured Alphaproteobacteria bacterium
CAGACGAGACGATGTCAGCGGATAATATCCCCGATTTTGCGAGCCTGATTCTGAGTTTTGGCGGTGACGGTACGCTGCTGCGCACGGCAAGGACGGTGGGCGAGCGCCATATTCCGATACTTGGCGTGAATCTCGGACCCGGACTCGGTTACCTTACCGAATCGCGAGTTGACGAACTTGCCGAGACGCTTGATGCGATAGTGAAAGAGGAGTTGCGTCTTGAGGAGCGCATGATGCTCTGCGCGACGTGGGATCGCTGGCGCGAACTTGCGCTGAATGACGTCGTCGTAGGCGGGCATGAGCGATCACGCGCCATTACCGTCGAAGTGATGATGGACGGCACCCCACTGACGACCTACCGCTGCGATGGACTGATTGTCGCCACGCCCACGGGTTCGACCGCCTACTCGTTGTCCGCGGGCGGACCAATTGTCGAACCCCGGCTGAATATTCTCATTATCACACCGATCTGTCCGCATACTTTGACGATGCGGCCGTTGGTAATCTCCGCAGATCGCACGGTAAGCATTCGCGCGCTCTCGGATGCTTCCGTTTCCGCCGACGGTGTGACGTTCGCCACGCTTCCCGCGCTCGAAGTCGTCACCGTGAAGCGGGCAAATCACACGACTCGCCTGGCAACGATCAAGACTCGCGACTTTTACCACGCACTTCGCACAAAGCTGCAATGGGGAGCTCCTCCTTCAGCGGACGTCGGCGCCTGGTCCTCCTGACAATTCAACTGCAAGAATTACTCGATTCAATGGGCCTGTTTGATCGCATTAAGAGCGCGTTCAAAAAAACGCGCGAGGTTCTTGGAGATAAGATTGCTGCTGTCTTTACTCCGGGCAGAAAGCTTGATCAGGACTTGTTGAATGAGCTGGAAGAGATTTTGCTTTCATCGGACGTAGGCTTGGGCACAACCGAAGAACTGATCACTTCGCTGAAGAATGCAAATCGGCGGGAGGGAGGCAACGTCTCCGCCGACGTGCTCATGCGCCGGGAGATCGTTTCGCTTTTGCAGAAGGCTGAGGCGGACACTCCGCCGATGCAGCATCCGCATGTGATCATGGTCGTCGGAGTCAACGGCACCGGGAAGACGACGACCGTGGGCAAGCTCGTGAAGTATTACGCATCGAACGGGCATGCCGTGCTGCTTTGTGCGGCGGATACTTTTCGTGCCGCTGCCATCGACCAGCTCAAGATTTGGGCCGAGCGCAACGGGGTTCCGATGATCTCCGCCGCACCGGGCGCCGATTCCGCTGCAGTCGCCTTTGACGGATTGGAAGCGGCGCTGTCAAGAAACTCGGATATCTTGCTCATCGACACGGCGGGAAGGCTGCACAACCGCAGCAATCTGATGAAGGAATTGGAGAAGATCACGCGGGTGCTTCACAAGCGAATGGAGAGTTCTCCGCACGAAGTGCTGCTGGTGCTCGATGCGACTACCGGGCAGAATGGAGTGAATCAGGCCGTAGAATTCGCCAAGGCGGCCGGAGTCACCGGGCTTGTCCTGACGAAGATCGACGGGACGGCGAAAGGCGGAGTCATTCTGAGCATTTCGCGCACGCTGGGAATCCCCATACGCTTTGTCGGCTTTGGCGAGTCACTCGAAGATCTCGCCCCGTTTAGTGCGGAGAAATTCGCCGACAGCTTGTTGGGCGACTTTGCCAAAGCCGCAGCAGAGAGTGAGTAGGAGTCTCACGTGACCCACTCGCCCGGACTGCGACCTCATGTTCAAATTACGATTGTCTGTGCGCACTTCAATGAAGTGGTGACTCGCGCGCTGCTCGCCGGTGCGCTGAAGACGCTCGAAGATTCAGGAATCGGTACAAACCAGATCGAAACGGTTTGGGTCCCGGGATCATTTGAGTTACCGCTGGCTGCACTGACGGCTGCGCAGCGGCCCAAAACAGATGCAGTAATTTGCCTCGGCGCCGTTATTCGTGGCGAGACTCCGCACTTTGAGTTTGTAAGTCAGGCCGCGGCTTCAGGGATACTACAGGCGGGCCTTGAGACGGGAAAGCCGGTTATCTTTGGAGTGCTCACCACCGAGACTGTCGAACAGGCGTTTGAACGGGCGGGCGGCAAAGCAGGTAATAAAGGAATCGATTCAGCCAAAGCCGCGCTGGACATGATGCAACTGCTGTCACAAATCAAGGAGCAGAAAGTACCCTCTTGAGATGAGTTCACTTCTTCGTTCTTCTTACAATCAGAGGGTACTCATGGGCATCGTCTATCTCCTGACCGCATTGATCCTGGCGGCAACGGCTTCGGCGCAGGCCTTTCGCTGGACGACTTACACCTCCACGAGCAGTGTGAATGGCATGTTAGCGGAGGATGGCAGGGTCTGGATGGCTACGACCGGCGGGCTGTCGGCGTACTCCTTCTCTTCCGGTGAGTTTGATGTCTATACTAACACGCGCGGAATGGCGATGAACCGCGTGATGGCGGTTGGACGCGATCACCGGGGTTGGATTTGGGCCGGGTTGTTTGACGGTCGCATCACTCGCTTGAATCCCGAGACGGGTGAGATTCGGCAGATTACCGATCTGCAAGGCGAAGTCTTCCAGATTTCGCACATTCTCAATGTGGGTGAAGAGGTGTTTGTCGCGGCGGATAACGGCATCTACCGTTTTTCCTATCGCGAGATTGCGGACAACTTCCGTGTCTTCGAGTCCATCAATGTCATCGGTAATCTCCCCGGCGAGACCGGAGTCAATAGACTCGCCGCGCATGACGGTTACTTGTGGGCGGCAACGCAGGGTGGTCTTGCCCGAGCCTTGCTCTCCGAGCAGACCATGAGTGCTCCCGACGCGTGGGAGACATTTCGGGTTCAGCAAGGACTTCCGCAGAATGTTGTGAAGTCGATTTACGCTACGGAAGGCGGGCTGTGGGTCGCGACGGAGGATACTGTGTCTCGTTTCGCATCCGGTTTGTTTCTCGATCGCTTTCCGCTCGGCGGAATTCATACATTTTCGGAACTATCCGGTTTGCTGCATGCTGCGAACGACTTCCGGGTGTATCGGACTACCACTGGCTCGCCGATGGGATGGCAACAGATCGGCGATGTCGTTCCGCACGTTACCGGATTGACCGCTGTCACCATTGACGGCGAGCCGGTGATTTCGGCAACTCGCGCAGATGGTAGCGAAGGTCCGGGCGGTTTGACTTTTTTTGTCGATGGAGCATGGACGGCGCCCATCGCTAATCCGGGAATCGGAGCCAATCAAATCTACTGCTTGGGTGTCGGACCCGACGGGGATGTCTGGGCCGGAGGGCTCGGTGCGACATATGGAGTCTACTCTTATGACGGTACCGCCTGGGCGAACTATCATCCGGCGACCGGATTCAATCAATACTTTTTCCAGAATCAGCCGCTCGAAATGGAGTTTGACAACCAGGGTGGTGTTTGGGTCTCGACGTTTGGCGGCGGTGTCATGTGGCGGCGCACTGACGGTGGGATCACCTACTTCAATCTCTACGACAGCACGAGTTTTGGACCGAACGGACCGCGACTGATCGGAGTTTACAACGGCAGGCACTTCCACGTCGGGCGAGTGACTCGCAATGCGATTGGCGACATCTTCATCAGTTCCCGAAACAGCGATGACTTTTTGACCATCGCTCGAGTTCCGAACGAGTGGATCGCTTTGGGAAACAACCCAGGGCCCTGGTACTATATGCTGACGGGACGAGAGGCGCTCTCCGATCAGGAAATCGAGGAGATTCTTGTGGATCCCTTCGACCGGGTCTGGGCCGGCGCGTCTCAGTACGGCTCCTATTCGTATGTCATCGATGATGCGGGATCTCGGCAGGATACGACGGATGACATACGCATGCGCTATATTCCGCAGCAGCACCAGGACGATCAGTTCACCTGTTATTACGATATCGGGCCATGGGTGCTCGACATGGAAATCGATCAACAGAACTACATCTGGTTTGCGACGACGAACGGCGCGTATTACACGCAAGGAGGCGTGCCGTCAAGCGTAGAGCAGATGCGGCTGATCTGCGCGAATCTCCCGGTAGGAAACCGCGTCAATGACATTCATGTCGATGGCCAGGACAATAAGTGGTTTGCAACGGACGAAGGCGTCGCAGTGCTTGACCGGAACTTCGTGTGGGTGCATATCTTCCGCACCGCGGCCGATGCGGATAATCCATCCGATCTGCCGTCCGACGATGTGACGGCAATTGCGTCTTCATCGTTGACGGGTGACGTTTGGATCGGGACCTCCGATGGCTTAGCTCGACTGGAGTCTCCTTATACGTCTCGGGATCCGGATTTGGATGAACTGAAGAGTTATCCGAGTCCATTTCAGGCAGACGGTTCACAGCGGCTATTCCTTGATCATCAGAGTCTTGGCGGGCGGTTTGATGAATTGCGAATTTACACGATCTCGGGGATTCTCGTAAAGGAACTGGCCTGGTCGGAGATGATTGACCCTTCGGGCGGATGGAATGGTCGCAATGAGGACGGCAATCTTGTTGCCGGCGGAATCTATTTGATGGTCGCGTCGGCGGAAAATGGCGGCACGGCGACTGGAAAGATTGCTGTGCTCGGAAAGTAGCCGACACGATGCTTCGGTCACTCGAAATTCGCAACTACCTGCTGGTTCGTGAACTGAAACTCGAATTCAGTCCCGGCCTGACGGTGATTACAGGCGAAACGGGGGCCGGCAAGAGCATGATTGCGGGAGCGCTCGACGTGGTGCTCGGTACGAAATTTCCGCGGGATTGCGTCGCCTCATACGGGGAGCGCGCGGTGATCGAGGCCGTACTGCTCAAACCCACGGGAGCTTTGCCGGAGTCGCTCGAAATCAATGACGCGTCGAATAATGAGTGGATTGTGCGTCGCGAGGTCTCTCGGCAGGGACGCACACGATCGTTTGTGAATGACGCTCCGGTTTCCGCCGATGCTCTTCTGCAGTTGCGTTCGCGTTGGGCGGACTTCCACGGCCAGCGTGAGCATCAGTTCCTGTTCGATCCGAACAGACAGCTTGAGTTCCTTGATATTTTTGCCGGCAGTGTTGATGAAGCGGCGGCCGTTTCCGATCTCTACGCAAAGCGACAGCAGGTTTCCCGTGAACTTCGAGATTTGCAAGCGAAGCTGTCGGCACAACTGAAGGAGCGCGCCCTGTTGTCGTACCAGCTTGAGGAGATTGAGAAGCTTGGACTGAAAAGCGGCGAAGAGGCGGAAATCGAAGGACGCATGCGCAAGCTTGAGAGCGCGGAAAGGCTCGCCGCGGATGCTGCAAAACTTCTCGAAATCACGAGTGACGGTGATGCGGCGCTGCTAGTGCTGTCCGGTCAGGCGCGGAATCTTGCGCAGGGAATTGCAAAGATTGACCCGCAGTTTGAGGATCTCGCGCGGGCGTTTGGAGAAGTGGATGTCCAGATCAAGGACCTTGCGCATTCGCTGCAGCATTATGCGTCGTCAATTGTCATGGATGAAGCCGAACTTGGCCGGCTACGGGACCGTCGCGGTACGCTCTGGACATTGAAGAGAAAGCACGGATTGTCCGTTGAACAGATTCTGGAGCGGGCGGGCGAGATCAAGTCTATTATACAGCAAATCGAGAAGTTCGAGCGGGATCAGGAGAGGCTCGATGCCGATGCGAGGAACATCGGAGTGGAACTCGTCAAGCTTGCTCGCGCGCTGTCTGAAAAACGAAAACTATCTTCCCGCCGGCTGACTAAAGAGATCATGACTCGCCTGCCGCCGCTGGGCTTTGCCGATCCCCGTTTTGAGATACAATTACAGAGTCCGGAAGACGACACGAGCGCAAACAGCGTGGGCGAACGGGGCTTCGACAGAATACAGTTTCTGTTCGCTCCGAATCCGGGGTCTAAATTGCAGTCGATCTCAGAAGTCGCTTCGGGAGGGGAGTCCAGCCGCGTGACGCTGGCAATCAAGAGCGCGCTTGCGCATCGCACGCTGCATCCGCTGCTGGTCTATGATGAAGTGGATATTGGAATTTCTGGCAAGGTGGCGGATCAAGTCGGGATCGCCATTGAATCTCTTGCCAAGCGGCACCAGGTATTGGTCGTTACTCACCTTGCTCAGATTGCCGCTCGTGCCGACCATCATCTGCTCGTTTCGAAGGACATCCATCGAAATGAGACGGTAACATCGGCCCGCTTTCTCGCGCAGCGCGAGAGAGTCGAGGCGATTGCCTCGCTGATTGCGGGGTTAAATGTAACTGAAAAGGCGCGCGCGTCTGCGAGTGAACTCCTGCGCGCGTCCGGGAAGCTCCAAACGGTGTGATCTGTGGATTCCTTATTGATAGACGGCGGCCGCTCCTTATCCGGCGAAATACAAATCTCGGGATCGAAAAACGCCACTCTTCCGCTCCTCGCGGCGTCGCTCCTCGCTCCCGGCACCTATCGACTAAGCAATGTGCCCCGGCTGATGGACGTCAAAACGATGTCCCATTTGCTGCGCATCCTTGGGGCTCAGGT
>CAZGVT010000139.1:6475-8084 GCA_964529255.1 uncultured Alphaproteobacteria bacterium
ACGCGCGCTACAACGAAGCCCCGTACGAGCTGGTCAAGACGATGCGCGCGAGTTTTTATGTCCTCGCTCCGCTGTTGGTCCGGCATGGCGAATCGCGTGTCTCGCTACCCGGGGGTTGCGCATGGGGACCGAGACCGGTTGACTTGCATATCAAGGGACTTGAGGCCCTCGGCGCGAAGGTGGAACTCGAGGGCGGGTACGTTGTAGCGCGCGCCGATAAATTGTGCGGAGCGACTTTCGAATTCCCGATCTCGACGGTTGGCGCGACGGGTAACATGCTGATGGCGGCGGTGCGGGCCGTAGGCACATCGGTAATAAGAAACGCCTCGATTGAGCCGGAGATAACGTTGCTCGGCAAATTCCTCACGAGAATGGGCGCGGATATTGAAGGGCTTGGCACCCGCGAATTGGTGGTGCGCGGAGTTCCTGCGCTGCACGCGGTGGACATTGAGGTGATCCCGGACAGGATCGAAACGGGCACCTACATGTGTGCGGTGGGAATGGCGGGTGGAAAAGTGAAATTGACGCATGTTGAGCCGAGGCACGTTGAGACTCCGATCTCGGCGGCTCGCTCGTGCGGGCTTAAGGTGGATGTGCACAGCGACTCGATTGATATCGAAGGAGATCGAAATCATTTGCATCCGGTGGAATTGACGACGGAGCCCTATCCGGGATTTCCCACGGACCTGCAGGCGCCGTTCATGGCGATGGCCTGTTTGGCGCGTGGCGACAGCCGGATTACCGATACGATTTATCGCGACCGCTTCACCCACGTGGCTGAGCTTGCTCGATTGGGTGCAAATATCGAAATGCAGGAAAATACCGCCATCATTCATGGTCAAACGGAATTCAAAGGCGCTCCCGTCATGTCCACGGATTTGCGCGCCTCGGTTTGTCTTGTGCTTGCGGCCCTCGCTGCATCGGGTACGACTGAAGTGAAGCGCATTTACCACCTTGATCGTGGCTATGAGCGCATCGAGGAAAAACTCTC
This sequence comes from uncultured Alphaproteobacteria bacterium, assembly GCA_964529255.1. Lineage (GTDB taxonomy): Bacteria > Electryoneota > RPQS01 > RPQS01 > RPQS01 > CAZVXJ01. The sequence goes on from CAZGVT010000139.1 coordinate 7,467, forward strand.
TCGCGTCGGGGCGTCGATCAAGCGTGTGGAGGGAGACGCGTGAGTTCGTCTTTTGTCCACTTGCATAACCACTCGGAGTACAGCCTGCTTGACGGAGCCTGCAAGGTTTCCGATCTCATCGCTCGTACGCAGGAATTGGGCATGGACACGGTAGCGTTAACCGATCACGGAGCGCTGTTCGGAGCGATTGAGTTTTACTTGAACGCCCGCAAGGCCGGACTGAAGCCGATTATCGGATGCGAGGTTTATATCTGTCCGAATCGGCATGACAAGACCATCGTCAACGGCAACAGAGGGGAGTACGCTCATCACCTGCTCCTGCTTGCAAAAGACGAAACAGGCTGGCGAAATCTGGTCAAACTGTCGTCGATAGGATACGTTGAGGGGTTCTACTATCGACCGCGAATCGATCACGAAGTCCTCGCACAGCATGCGGCGGGCCTCATTGCGACGACCGGCTGCCTCTCGTCTGAGATTCCGACTCTGCTGTTGAATGGACACACTGACAAGGCCTGGCAACTGGCCTGCTGGTATCGCGATGTGTTCGGTGAGGATTATTATGTCGAACTGCAGAATCACGATCTCGCGGACGAATTGCGGATCCACGGCATGCTCGCG
>CAZGVT010000140.1:0-8066 GCA_964529255.1 uncultured Alphaproteobacteria bacterium
TGGGGAATTCGACCAAGCTGCTGCGCCAGTTCGTCGATTGCCCGTTCCAGTTGTCTTGCCTTTTGACGGATTGAGCGCGGAACCCAGTCCAATTCGCGCAAGCTGTCAACCATTGCACCGCGAATGCGATTGACGGCGAAAGTCTCGAATTTTACCCCCATGTGGGGATCGAAGTGCTCGAGCGCCGACAGCAAACCGACGACGCCCGCCGAGATGAGATCATCGATTCGCACGCTTTTCGGAAGAGAGGTAAGCAATCGTCCTGCAACTCGACGAACGAGCGGCAGATACTGGACAAGCAGCTGCTCCCGCGCTTCGGGGTCACGGGATTCGGTGTACGCGATCCAGCCTGCATCGAGGGGACGAATTGCTTTCATAAATTAGTCGGCTACCGAAGTTGCGGCGCTCGGAGTAGTTGCCGTCGAGACCATTGACCGGGAGTCCGCCTCATGCCTGACATGGGCTTTCTGAGCGAGGAATTGAAAAAGTACTTCGGTGAATCCGGAGATGACGTAGAGCACTGCCCAGAGTAGAACGAGTCGTCCGGCAAGCGTATCCAGCGAAATCTCGCGAGCGAGCCCCCAGGCTGCGACCGCGAGTACGACAATTCTGCGGAGCAGCGTAAGAAGGTCAGCAAGTTCTGAATGTCGCTTCTTGGCCATGGTGCCCGTTCGACTCAGCGAATCGCCCCGGTCTGCTCCGTCAACCCGGTATTCTGCAAACTGTGTCTGGACTGGTGGTTCAGCATCCAGTCGCGCAAGTGCGCGGTGGTGAACCTCTCTACGACACCGCGAAATGCCTGACCGGAACTCAGCCAGGAGACCGGTTTGCCGGCGATTTGTACGAGATGTACGAGATATCCATGCCGGAGAGATTCATCCAATCGTGTGAAGCTCAGGTGTGTGACTTGCAGGTCACGAAACCGTTCATTAGCCGCAATCACCTCACTGTCACGAGTTGTAGAGTTGATGACGTGATGGGTCTCCTCCGGAGCAAGCGCCTCCAGAATTGAGCCCATCGATGCCAGTCGGTTCTCCTCGCCTACCGAGACGCCGGCGGTGTCGATCAGAATCACTTCGCATTGAGAAAGTCTGGCGTGCGCCGCGTCGGCCTGATCGCGACTGAATACGATTTCAATAGGCAGATTGGCAAGGCGCGCGAAGGTTTTTATCTGATCGATCGCCGCAACTCGATGGGTATCTAGAGAAATGATTCCGGTTTTCCTACCGGCATATCCGAGCGGATCGGAGGCGAGTTTTTGAATCAGCGAGGTCTTCCCCGCTCCCGGCAATCCTACCATCGCAATTTTCAGCGGCGACCTGCGATTACTCTTCATCGGTGGCGCGGGTCGGACGCTGGCGGCCACTCGATTCAGCACAAAATCTTCCATCTTGGCGATGGAAAGCAATTCCTCTGCGCGGAGTTGCAGCAAGGCGCTCTGGACAAGATCGGCCGCCAATTGCCGGTCGACGCCGGCGTTCTGCATCGATTCAAGCAGTGACCCGAGGTCCTTTGGAAGCTGGGCTACGTTCTGGTGTTTCAAGAGTTTAACAACTTCGTCGAGTTCAGAGCGCAAGCTTGAGATTTCAGTTTTGATGAATTTCAGTTCCACAGATGAGGAGTTTCGCTCAGGGCTTTGCGGAGCTAACTGCAATGCCTGATCGAGTGAATTAGCAAACTCAGGACCAGAATGAACGTCGGTCATCGCCTCAGCAGATGTTATGGCAGAGACTTCGATGCGGTGTGCGCCCGGTAGCGGGAGCATTCCGGCGGGGTTGATCTTTTCGGATCTAAGAATAATGGCGTCATTGCCAAGTTCCGCCTTGACCTTCGCCAAGGCCTCATTCAGATTCTTACCGCTGAATTTTTTTACGGCCATTGTTCCTTTCCTCGTCATTCAAGATTGAGCATTCCAAGCGGAAACACCTGAGTCTGGGGAGGCAGTTCACCGGTGGACAGGACAATAATGTTCGGCAATTCGGGTTCGATCATGCGGCGCAGAAAGCCGCGCACACCCGGTGCGGTGACAATGATCGGATGAAACCCGCGCTGCAACATGCGTGAAGAAAGGTCCCGCAGGCGTTCCACCAATCGGCGCGCCAGGTTTGCGGGGAGAGCGAACTCGCTGCCCTCCTTCGCGGCCGAGCGGAGTCCGTCTGAAATCATCTGCTCGATTTTCGGATCGACGGTGAGAGCGGAGAGTTTACCCGGCTCGTCTTCGAACTTCTGTGCGAGGGTGTTTGCCAATGCGGCTCGCGCAGCTTCGGTCAGGAAGTCGGTGTCTTTGGTCACCGGAGCGTAATCAGCCAGCGTTTCAAGAATGGTTGCCATGTCGCGAATTGGTATGCCTTCGCGCAACAGATTTTGCAGGACCTTCTGGATTTGACCAACACCAAGTTGGGCAGGTGTAAGTTCGTCGACCAGAGTCTTGTTCGTTCGCTTGACAGCTTCAAGAAGCTCTTGCACCGCCTCGCGGGACATGAGACGGAATCCTTCACGTTTCATGATCTCCGCGAGGTGGGTGACAATGACGGCAGCAGGCTCGACAACAGTGTAGCCTGCCATTTGAGCGCGCTCTTTCTCGGTACGGGCAATCCAGAGCGCGGGGAGATTGAAGCTCGGATCTCGTGTGGGAATACCCTCGATACGCGGCGCGCCTTCGCCAGGGCTAAGTGCCATTAACAAATTCGGTCGCAGGTCTCCGCGAGCAGTTTCACTTCCGCGGATTTTTACAACATAACTGTTAGCGGAAAGGGACGTATTGTCGCGGATGCGCACGGGGGGTATGACCTGACCCGTTTGCGTGGCAAATTGACGTCGCAAGTGAGTGATGCGATCCAACAGATCGCCGCCGGGTCCCCCTTCGACAAGTGGAATGAGTCCATAGCCGATCTCGATTTCGAGCGGATCAACGAGCACATAGTCTTCGACTTTCTCCGGTTTTTTCTTCGCAACGGCGGTCTCATCGGCAGCCGCTGCGGCTCTTCCGGGCTTAGCGGCAATTCGTGCAAGCGTAAAGCAGGTTGCGGAAAGCACGAGAAACGGAATTGCGGGAATCCCCGGTGTAATGGCAAAGACCGCCAATACTCCCGATGCGATGTAAATTGCGCGCGGATAGCCAAGCAACTGTGCGGCCACATCATGACCGAGATTTCCCGAGTTTGCGGCGCGAGTGACAATAATTCCGGCCGCTACCGACGTGACGAGCGCGGGAATCTGGGCGACGAGGCCATCTCCGACCGTAAGAATGGTAAAAGTCTGGAGAGACTCTACAAAGCTCATGTTCATCTGCAGCATGCCGATCGCGAATCCACCGAATACGTTCACGGCGGTGATCAAGAGGCCGGCCACGGCATCGCCTCTCACGAATTTTGATGCACCGTCCATTGCTCCATAGAAGTCCGCCTCACGAGCGATCTTTTCGCGACGTCGCCGGGCTTCTTTTTCATCGATCATGCCTTGATTCAAATCGGCGTCAATGGCCATTTGCTTTCCGGGCATCGCGTCGAGGGTGAAGCGTGCCGCGACTTCCGAGATGCGGCCTGATCCCTTGGTGATCACGACAAGGTTAATGATCACCAGGATGATGAAGATGACCATGCCAACGACGTAATTGCCCTTGACGACAAAACCGCCGAAAGCTTGAATAATTTCACCGGCGAACGCATCGCCGAGAATCAGGCGTGTACTGGCGACGTTAAGCGAGAGCCGCAACAAGGTAACGACGAGCAGCAAGCCAGGAAACACGGAGAACTTCAGCGGTTCTTCGACATACAGAGCCGTGAGCAGCGTGGCAAGCGCGAGCGTGATCGACAGGGCAAATGCCAAATCGAGCAGAAAGGTCGGAAGCGGAATGACGAGTACAAAGATGATGCCGACCAGGGCAAGCGCCATCGCAATGTCGCTTTGGTTCAGCAGTCTTTGAAACGGTGAATGTCCGGTTCCGGTTGACATATTTCCTTCTTGACTTGCCATTACTTATCAGGCCACTCCGAAGAATTTCTTCTTTAGTCGATAGACATAAGCCAGAACTTCCGCCACCGCACGGTAGAGGTCCGCGGGGATTTCCTGACCAACATCCACGAGTTTGTAGAGCGCTTGTGCCAGCGGTTTGTTCTCAACGATTGGAATACTGTGCTCGGCGGCGATTTCCTTTATTCGCTCCGCGACTTTTCGCGCACCCTTCGCCACAACAACGGGCGCGACGGACTTTTGACGATCGTACTTCAGTGCGACTGCAAGGTGGATCGGGTTAGTGATCACAACGTCTGCTTCCTGCACCCGCTTCATCATGCGCTGGATGCTGCGCTTGATCATGATCTCGCGAACTTTACCCTTGATCAACGGATCGCCCTCGGACTGCCGCGACTCTTCCTTGACCTCTTCTTTGGTCATCATCAACGACTGTTCGTGCTCGTACCGATTGTAGAAGAAGTCGAGAATTCCGATGATGACGAGGCAGATAGCGGCCCACAACGCCACATGAATTGCGATACTTCCGGATTCAGAAAGCAGATCATCGAAAGGCACGCTTGACAGGGTAAATAGCCGACGAAACTGGGCCTTTACGACAGTGAAAAGCACCAGGCCGACCGCGGCGAGCTTAATGATGTTTTTCATCAGCTCGACAACGGAATGGGGGCTGAACAGCCGGCCGAAACCACTCAGCGGGTTAATTCGACTGAATTTCGGACAGGCTGCCTGCATGGTGACGCGAAATCCGACTTGACTGATGTTTACCGCAAGACCAAGTCCCATCAGAGCAAGAAACATTGGCGCAAGGATGCCCGTGACGGCGAGCAGAGTCTGCAACATTTGTTGGGGAAGTGCGGAGACCGAAAGTTCGGTCGTGCCGGACTGAGTCAAAAACGACGCAGTCAGGGCACTCAGATCCCTCATCATTGCGGGTCCAAGCAGGATTAGCAGCAATACAGAGCTGAGCAGCATCAGTGAGGACGTAAGTTCCGGGGATTTTGCAACGCTGCCTTCCGACCGCACTTTTTCACGTCTGCGCGGTGTCGGTTTTTCGCTCTTGCTGTCGTCTTTCAACCAACTCATGAACGGGAAAGCAATTTCAGCCAGGCTTGGAAGACGTCCGCGTAACGCATAAACTGTCCGCCAATTGAGATTGCGACCAGTTGCAGTCCAGCCGACAGCATGATCAGGGTCAAACCGACTTTAACCGGTATACCCAGCACAAAAATATTCAGAGACGGCGCGACTCGAGTGAGAAATCCGAGACAGAGGTCGGTGATCAACAGCGTGATCATGATCGGTGCTGCGAGGCGGATGCCGTCCTTTATAACAGTCGTGCACAACTCGATAAACTGTTTGAGCAGATCCGGTTGCAGACCCAGGCCACCGATAGAAATCTGTCGATAACTGTCCACCAGCCCTTGAATCATCCAATGGTGGCCGTTGATAGTGAGAAAGATCAGCATGGCGAGAACGTGATAGAACTGCGAGATGATCATGCTCTCGGATTCCGTCGCAGGATCAATCGATCCGACGAAGGTGAATCCTGCCTGATAGCCGATGATCTGTCCGGCAATCTCCACGGCATAAAAGGCGAAATGGCCGACATAGCCAATCAGGAGTCCGACAATCGTCTCCATCAGAGCAAGGCGGAAGAATTCCACAAAGCTCGCCGAGTGACTTTCAAAGCCGGGAGCAACCGAGCCGACCACAAGCAGCGCGAGAATGGCGGCGAGCCCGGCCTTCGCCATCTGCGGAACCGAACTGTGGCTGAAGACCGGAAGCACGGCGAGTGCAGAGGCGATCCGAATGAACACCAGCGCGAACAGCTCAATCGTTGCGACGTCTATCGGCACTCAGACGGGCTCCATGAAGCGGATTGTGGCCTGCAGTCTCGGGACCTTGCGCTTATTGGGCAATCAGCGGAATGATCGAGATCACGTAATGAAAATAGTCCATCACTTTCGCCGCCATCCACTGCACTACGAGCAGAAGCACGAGACCGGTGACGGCAATCTTCGGCACAAAGGAGAGCGTCATTTCATTGATTTGCGTTACGGCCTGAAACATGGAAATGGCAACTCCGACCACCAGCCCCGCCAGCAGCAAGGGAGCGCTGACGAGAATGGCGGTGGTTAACGCCTGACTGGTCACGTATAGAGCGAGTTCTTGAGACATGAAATTCCTAACGAAAACTTTTCACGAGCGACTCGACGATCAAGTACCAGCCATCAACGAGCACGAAGAGCAGGATTTTGAATGGCAGGCTGACCATAACCGGCGGCAGCATCATCATTCCCATGGCGAGCAGCACCGATGACACAACCATATCAATAATCAGGAATGGCAAGTATAGCACAAATCCGATTTGGAACGCGATTCGCAGTTCGCTAATGACAAAGGCCGGGACGAGCGCGGCCATGCTCACCTCGCCGCTCTCCTGCGGTCGTGGCGACTTTGACAAGTTCACGAAGAGCGCAAGATCCTGTTCGCGAACTTGGCGAAGCATGAATTCCCTAATCGGTGTCTTTGCCGCATCAAGTGCAACCGTCTGATTGATTTCACCCGCGAGATAGGGCTTCAAAGCCTCATTATTGACTCTGGTAATCGTCGGCTCCATGACAAAATAAGTCAGAATCAGAGCCAGTCCGATCAGTAGTTGTGGCGGGGGCACCTGTGTGGCACCCATCGCCTGCCGCAGAAAATGGAGCACGATGACGATGCGCGTGAAGCCGGTCATCATCAGCACCATGGCGGGCGCCAGCGCAAGCAGCGTGAGCAGACCGACGATCTGCAGAGTCGAAACGACCTTCGCCGGCTCTTCGCTCTGGGTCACTTGAAGATTCAAAGTCGGGATCGTCTGCGCGCAGGCGGGCAAGACCGCGAATGCTACACAACAGATCACCACCGCACACCGCCATTTCATGCATTGGCCTTTCGCAGAAAGTCCGTAAATGATACGGAAGGCGTTTTCTTATCCGCCAGGGCTTCGCGAACGCGCTCACATTCCGCCGGATCCGCGATCTCCATGAGTGAAGTCATCGACTTGTCGGTGACTCCGATGACCGCAATTTTTGATCCGACCTCAAGCGCGTACACATGCCGTCTCGGACCGATGGATTTGACTCCAAGGACTCTCCAACCCTCCTTTTGACCACCGATACCCGTGCCGGTCAGGCCGAACCGCTTGAAAAAGTGCGCAAGGAGAAAGATGAGACCGAGCACACCGGCAAGCACAGCCGCGGTTTTGAGGAATTGCAGCAGCATGTTCAGTTCCGGTTCGCGGCGAGCCTTTCCGCGGGAGAAATCAACTCCGTAATCCGCACGGCGAAGTTTTCGTCGATGACGACGACTTCACCCCGCGCGAATCTTCTGCCATTCACGTAAAGATCCACGGGTTCTCCGGACAATTTGTCCAGTTCGACGATGGACCCGGGAGCGAGCTTTACAATGTCGCGAATCAGCATGTTGGTGCGACCCAGCTCGATGGTCACTCCGAGTTCGATATCGAGCACAAGGCCGATGTCGTCCACGGCGCTATCCGTACCGTCGTGATCTTCGTCGCCCTTTTCTTCGACGATTCCGGGAGTAGTTGTCGAGCTTCCCACCGCGTTTAACAACTCATGCGAAGCAACGAACCAGATCTGTGAGTCCGCGCCGCGTTGAAACGTGCAGTTGCCCATACTTGCTCCCGCACTCGGGAAATCCGATGGGGTGAGATCGAGGGCAACACACCGGAGTTCTTCCACACCCAGATGAATTCCGGACTCGTCAGCGAGCAATCCAAGCGTGTTCGTAATAATCTGGCTCAGAAGTGAGCGTAAGGGCTCCAGTTGTGATTCGCTCTTTGCCGGAGTTTGGTCCGTTTCACCCAGGGACGTGTTCAATGCGGATTCTGCCTGCCGATCGAAGCAAAGGATGAATTTCGCGCCTCGGCCGCTGAGTGCTGCCGTCGCCAGGATGACATCACCGGGGAGTGAAGCCTCGATCGACTTGAACTCGAAGGGCCCGGAGTGGCCGGGTTGTACAAGCGTGGATTCAGCAGAAGTAGCCTGGAAGGCAGTGCGCAAGGCATCGCACAGTGCATTTTG
>CAZGVT010000141.1:0-6030 GCA_964529255.1 uncultured Alphaproteobacteria bacterium
GATAAAAGTGAAGCCGCTCAATCTTTTTTAATTTTTAATAGTTTTGGTTATTCGGGTGGCAGGTATTTCGCCCCCACGGCTCTGGGCCTTGTCAGCAAGCTGAGAGGGCGGACTCGCGTCCGCCCTCTCGACTACCGTTGACCAGATGAACTACTTGGTGGCCATCTTCGGCGGAATAACCCGCGGCGTGACAAATACGAGAATTTCTGATTTGTCCAGTGTCTTTGCGGAGTAGCTGAACAGCTTGCCAAACAACGGAATGGCATGAAGCAGCGGAACACGGCGTGTGAGTTCGCCTTCCTTCGATCTGATCACACCGCCGATGACGACGGTTTCGCCGTCCTGAGCAAGCAATGTGGTGTTGACTTCGGAGGTGAGCACAATGATACCGCCGGACACCGTCGCTTCTCCGGAGAGATCCGACACTTCCGGATTGAGAGTCATCATCACGTCACCACCGGGAATAATCTGTGGCGTCACCGTAAGTTTCACTGCGACGTCAAAAAACTCGGTAATGATGTTCCCGGATTGATCGAGTCGATTGATCGGAATCTTCTTGCCGGAAAGCACTTTGGCAGACTCATTGTCATTGATCAATACGGAAGGCTGCGAGAGTACTTCGGCCTTGTTCTCCTCTTCCAGCGCCGTGACGACGGCGTTGATGTCGACGCCATTCTCGAGGCGGCCAAACGTAAACGTCCCGTGCGGATTGACGACGTCAAGGTCGACACCGGCCTGAGCGCGAGTATTGGCGAGCGGATTGTCAAAGTTTCCAACGGCCCACTTCACACCAAGTTCGCGCGCGGTTTTCACGTCCATCTGCACGATCTTCGCCTCGACAAGAACCTGGCCCGTCGGATGGTCCAGTTCCTTGACGACAGAGTCCATTCGCGAAACTACGCTCGGGATGTCCGTCACGATAATTGAATTGGCGCGGATGTCCGCCTGAGCCTTGCCACGCTCGGTCAGCAGTTTCTGCAGCATGATTGCCATCTTGTCCGCGCGGCCGTAATCAATTGGAAACACCTCGGTAGCCAACGGCTCCGTCTTTGAAGACGCCGCGAAGTCCTTGTGAGTCGTCACGCGGATAATGTCGTCTTTCTCCACGGAGACAAAGTCGTTCATTTTGAGGATCTGCTCCAGCGCTTCGCGCCAAGGAACATCGTGAAGCAATACCGTCACCGGGCCCTTCACTTCCGATCCTGCGACGATATTCATGCCGGAGAACTCGGAGATGCTGCGGAGCACCGTTCGAATGTCCGCCTCCTCAACGTTCATTGAGATTCGACCTGCATTGCCGCGGTAGGGCGCGTTCTGCGCAAAGCCGGGGGGCACCGCGATCGCAAAGATCACGATGAGCATCAGGCCGAGCCGGAGGGCGTACCCTCGCTTGATTGAAAGATTAGTCATTGTTGGTTTCTCCCTCACCCCTTCGACTTTGCGGTGACCTGAACCTTGAGCACGACTTGTTGATAATCGCCGAATTCCACGATGTCAAACACAATTTGGGACTGTGTAACCGTGGTGACACGACCGTTGAAGACCGGGTCACCCTCGCGGAGGAAGAAATTGGTGCCGGTATCATCTCTCACCATTCCCAAATACTCGCCTTCCGACCAAACCACTCCGGTCAGAGTTGCTTTGTCCACTCGCAGAAGATCCGTTTGAATTTCGCCTTCCTTTTTCTCGTCAACAATCAGCGCGCGAAATGGATCGCGGCGCGAATTGCTTGCATAGCGAAACGGCTCCGCGCGACGAAAGACGCTGCGTTCAAGCTGGATTCGACGGTGGCCCCCCTGGTACTGAGTGTCCACCTGGTGCGGCGCGACGTCGAGCGAGTCCACGCCGGACAATTCCGTGGACAACACATCGTTGTCGCGTGCTTCCGACGTTTCATCGCCGGCAGATTCCGCATCCTCTGATTCTTCAGTCTGCTCGTCTTCCGAGTCTTGCGCGTAAGCCACCGTATTCGGCGGCGAGCCCAAAGGTTGAAACAACACGAGAATACCCAGGGCCGCGATGCAACAAAGTAGGAATCTCATGTACCACTCCCTTCTTCGGCCTCACCTTTCGCCTCCTTCGGTCCGGGCTTACGCTTCTTGCCCTTCTTCGCGTTTTCTTCCTCCTCGCGGTCGGCCGAAGTCGTCGTGGGTGCGCCAAGCTCTTTGAACACGTAAATCGTAGCAAGGAATTCCGCTTCGACAGTATCCGGACTTCGACCCTTGGCCGGCTTATAGGCCTGCAGTTTGAGATCGGACACGTTTACGATCCGGTCGAGCGAAGCAACTTTGCTGAGGAACTCGCCGAGATTATGCATGTTCGAACGAGTGCGCACTTGGATCGGGTTCGCATAATAATAGGCTTGCTCCACCGATTCAAGGGGCCTGAACAACAAGAAGTTGATGTCCGATTGTTGTCCGGCCAACGTAATGCTCTTCAGCAATCCTTCCATTTCACGCTGAGTGGGCAGCAGCTCACGCGCAATCTCCCAACTGGTGACCAGGCGCGCATAATCTTCCTGCACGGTTTGGAAGTTGGCTGCAATCCGCTTGCCCTTCACCAGGACTTCCTGCTCCTTCTGAATGTCTGCATCCAGCCGGACTGCGAGATCTTGACGCGGTGAATAGATGTAGTTGTAATAGCCGTAAAGCATTCCAAAGAGCAGCAGTGAACCAATGACCCATTTCTGTGTCATAGGGTTCCGTAGGTTGAGTTTCATTCAAACGCCTCCCTGATTAGCTGGTGAGCTCACTGAAACATGGTCGTATCAACTGCAGGAAATGTAAAATGCGATCCCACGCCAACAGTGACACCGCCTACCCAGCTGAAACTCTTCCCATTCCAAAAGTAACTGACGCTCATGTCGCCGCGGTAGTTGTAACCGGGTTCATTGTCTTCGGCTCGATTCCCGAGGAAGACAAATCCCTCGAAGTAGCCCGAGTTGTCGGTGGTCGTCCACCGATCGGGCCCTTCATAGGGAACATCCGCATCCGGGTCGGCTTCAAAAATTACCTGAACTCCGGGAACGCCCTGTGTGTGAGCCCGATCCGCGTAAACGTACCCCGAGAGTTTGGCCGAGCTGTTCCAATCGTCGATCCCTTCATCGCAACCGGCATAGATAATCAACAGCGTTAAAGAGGCCGCAACCGCCATGATCTTACTTGACATCGTTTCCTCCGTGCCTTCATTCAGGCTGCTTATTTCGAAGCTTCTTTTTTCAGTTTTTCTTCCGCTTGGCGCTTCTCTTTCAGTGCAGCGGCGCCCTTTTTCAGCAGGTTTTCCGGGCGGTTCGGCGCGCGTTGTATGAGGCCGAGTACCGGAAATCCCGCCTGCAGCGTAAAGTTTGTTACGTTGATGTCCGCAATCGTACCCTGTTCGGATACCTGAAGATCCACACCCTTGACCGTCGGATCTTTAAGCAAATTGCTCATCAACTGTGAGACTTTGAGATTTGAGCTTGTTACTCCCGACAGGTTGAATCCGGGACCGCGACTGGTTTGAGTCTCGGAAAGCCCGGTGATCCAGGTGAGTTCAGGAACCGTGTTATTCAATAACTGCAGGAGTTTGATGCGGGCGAAGCGGTTCTTGTCGAGATCCTGGATCACGTCAATTCGCGCTGCAATGTCCGCGCGCTTGGCGGTGAGATCTTCAACCAACGCGATCTTGTCGCGATAGATGTCGGTTTCCGACTGAACCTTCTCTAACCGCCCTCGCAATCCTGCGAGTTTGCTCTCCTGCATGATGTGCGACATGACCATTACCAAGAGGCTGGCAGAAATCACCAACACCGGAATGATCGTGCTTGCGCCCGCATAATTTGCCCGCCGCGCTTCCGGGCGATCACTGGTCATCAACAAATTGAATCCGCTGTACGGATCGCCCAACGCGCGCAGAGCCAAACCGACGGCGGCGGTGTACTCGGGTGCGGTGGCGAGTTGAGAATTGCCGGGAGCAGAGTCGGCCATTTCGAGATTGCGGAACGGGTTGCAAATCTCCACTTCCACTCCGAAGCGCGCACGGATCGCCGCCTGAAGCTCGGGCAGCAGCGCTCCACCGCCGCACAATACGATTTTGTCTATCGGCCGGTCAGCCATGCCGCCGAAGTGCGATGGCATCGCACGCTCGGTCTGCTCAACAAGCTTCTCAGCGACGTTGCGGGCCACCTGAGCAAGTGCGTCCCTTTCCTCGTCGGATCGGCTGCCTTTGGCCAAAATCGCCGCGGCTCGTTCAAAGGTGACTCCCAATGACCGGATCAGACCTTCAACATAGGTCTTGCCGCCGATATTCAAACTGCGGTTGCTGTCAAATTCCCCGCGCTCAAAAACGATGATGTCGGTGGACTGGAAGCCTACATGGAGCGCGGCCACCACCTGGTTCTCGTCAAGATACCCGGCCTCGGTCATTGCCGCCTGCAGTGCAAAAGGCTCCGCCTCCAACAACAGCGGTCTGGCACCCGCCCAGCGCACGGGTTCAACGGCGTCGAATACACGCTCATGCTTGGCGGCAACCAGCAGCACGTCCATCCTACCCGCTTCAGAGTCCTGCGACAGCTTCGCGTAATCGAAGGAGAGTTCGCTGACGTCGAACGGGAGATTGGACTTTGCCTCATACATGATCGCCGCCTTGAGTTCATCGTCACTCATCTCGTCAGTGGCAATCCGCTTGATCATGACGCGGCGTCCGGCTACGGATAGGGCCACTTCCTTGCCCCTCAGGTGATTTTCCTTCAGCAGTTCAGAGATGCTGTCGCAAACCACTCGGGCGTCCATCACCGTTCCGTCCACGATGGAATCGTGCGGCAGTTCCTTTGAGGCAACCCGATCCACTACGTAGCCGCCCTTCTTCGGTCGCAGCACTGCAAGTTGGACGCCGTGGCTGCCGACGTCGATACCGATTCCAAACTTGTTCCGTCGTGGCATATATTGTCTCCTCAATGCACGGTTTCGCCTTCTGACTCCGTGGAGAGCAGCAAGGCTGTGTCGAATGATTCGTCCGCATCCAAACCGTCGAGGCGTCGTGGGACCATCATTCGAATTTCCAATCCGATGGACTTATCACACTTCACCCAGACCTTCCCTCCCAACGCCGTTACGAGCGTGCGTGCGACCGTGAGGCTGATTCCGGATTCTATACCGGAGCCGCAAGCCAGCCCCCCGCGCACCGTACGATCAAACATTTTCGTCGCCTCGTCTCCGTCGAGCATCGCGCCCGTGGCGCGGATGGTTAATTCGACGTAGGCCGTACTGTCGACCAACTCCACATCAACCACCGCACTGTGCAACGACTGCTGCACGGCATACTGGACCAGATTGAACACCGCACGGTGAAACGCTTCAGGAGTGACGAAGAGCGCTGCACCGCCGTCCGGTAGTTTACTCTTCAACTGTACCTCGCGGCGCTCCGCTTCCGGACGGCATTGCTCAACCGCCTCATGTACGTACTCCGTCGGTGAAATCATCTCTCCGCGAGTCTCAAAGTGGCCCGCATCAGCACGCTTGAGGTCGAGAAGATCCTCGATCATTGCCGAAAGGTGGTACATCTCTTCCTCGATGACTCCAACGTACCGGCGACGGCGCTCATGGTCAACATCCGTCGCCTGGCCCAACGTATAAACATAGCCTTTGATCAAGCCAAGGGAGTTGCGAAGCGCAAAATCGACCGCCTGGTAGTGACTCTCTGCAGTATCCCACAGTTTCCGCTCGAGCACGACCTCTTGTGTGATGTCACGTCCCAGGCAACCAAGCATGGTCACTTCACCCGACTCGATGATCGGCGTGACCACTACTTCAAACGTGAGTGCCTCCCGTTCCGGAGTGAGAAAGATACAGGTAAATCGATCCCCGCTCCGGCGCGAGACCGCATGTTTGAGCACACGCTTGACCACTGCCGCATTGTCCTTGTCGAGCATACGAAAAAGCGGAGTTCCAACCAACTGCTCCCGGCTCTGCTTCAACAAGCGCGTCAATCGGGAGTTCACATCCGTGACATTTCCTTCGACGTCGAGCAGGAAGAGTACGTCGGTGGTTGTTT
>CAZGVT010000141.1:6040-8025 GCA_964529255.1 uncultured Alphaproteobacteria bacterium
CCAGCAGTGTTAAAGTTTTATCCGTCAGAACCACGCTACCTCCGAATTGTGTCGGGTTGATTCTGCTCGTCCCGGCGGCGAGACAGGATACGGCGCACTGTTGCAACGAGGTCAGCCGGTGAAAACGGCTTTGTTAGATATTCAACGGCGCCGACGTGCTGACCCTCGCACTTGTCGATCTCTTGATGACGCGCCGTGAGAAACATCACCGGAATATCGGCCGTCATCGGATTGGAACGCAATGCCAATGCAAGATCGAATCCGTCCATGCGCGGCATCGAGATGTCGGACATGATCAGGTCCGGGCGATGTGCCTCGGCATACGCCACGACATCCATCGGTTCGGTCATGGCGATTACGTCCACGCCGCTGCCGTCGAAGGTGAAGCTGAGCAATTCGAGGTAACGCGGATCATCGTCGATTATGAGTATTTTTGGGTTGCTCATCTGGTGACTTACGATTTGTGTGCGCCTGAAACCGCCGGAGTTAGAGCCTGAAAGCCTGATTCCGATCGAGCGCTTGCTGCGTGGATGAGTTCAGCGACCGTCTGTGCATCAACGCGGCGCTCGCCTTTCGCGGCCATGACAACAAGCTGTTGCAGCACGGACAGCATGTCGTGCACGTTTTCACCGGCGTGACCGGAGAGATAGTTCAGGATGTCTTCGGGCAACTCTATCCCGCCTGCATTCCGAGTAAGGATTTCCAGCCGTGCAGACGGCGAGTAGGCGTTGAGCTGAACCGCTTTGCCCTGCTCAAGAAGCTGCCGGAGCGACGGAATCGTCCGGCCGGAAGTCGCCAGATCTTCGCTCGCCGCGAGCACCAGCCGTTTGCGGTTGCGAGCCAGCGCCGTGCATGTGTCCACCAGCTCCTGCTGTGCCCACTCCCGTGTCAGAAATGCGTGCGCATCGTCAATCATCAAGAGATCGAGTTCTCGATAAACATACTTGAATAAATTGTGCTTCCTGTCGCGGATGCTCTCATAGAGATGATTGCAGAATCGGTTACCGGTTGTCAGCAAAAACCGCTTTAGCGGATGCTGCGACGTCCAGTGATTTGCAATTGCGTGGAGCAAATGACTCTTCCCGGTACCCGTAGCGCCCCAAAACAGATAGACAACAATCCCTTCCTCACCGGATTCCTTCAATAACTGTTTGGCAAGACTTGCAGCATGCTCATTTGCCGTGGACACGACGAGACTGTCCATCGTGAATGATCGCGACACCGGCACGCTGCGTGTCATGTGCCCGACGCGGTCTTCGGCCCCAATCACATGATTTATAGAGCGCGGCGCTTCCTGCTTTGCAGAGGTCTCCGAGTCGCCTTCACTTTCCGGTCTCTCGCCGTAGTTCACATAGATTGCATGCTCGATCGCTTCGGGCCAGCCGAGGAACGGTATGATCTCAAAATCCGTCACCTGCTTAAGGGCCGCGCGCGCTTCGCTATCCGACGGGTCGGCCATCGCAACGGCCAGCGCGCTACCGCTGCGGCGGATGGGAATCACGTGATGCCGGTGAGCGACATGCGCGGGCACGTGACGCACGGCATCGAGATCGATCTCCACGTCTTCGAGCTTCAGGAAGCGTAGTTGATAGAGATCGCCGTAGAGCGCGGCAATATCATCCTGACTCAGAATACCGCAAGCAGTTAGAGCTTCCTCCGGCGTGACGCCAAGCTCCTGGGTGTATGCTCGGGCTTCGGTTGCCTGTGCCGGAGTGATAATCTCCTTCGTCTCGAGAAGATCAATAAGCGGCTTGTCGGTCATTGACGCCATGTAACTTGCTGCTCCGGATTTCTACTTCGATTCGTCGTGACCGTCTAATAATGACGGACGACACGCTGGTTTCCCGTTTGGTCTGCTCATGACGAGACTCCGGACTCGGAGACTCGATCCGCCGCCGGATTCAACCGCGAAGTCGATGCGGCGATCCCCCGCATCGCCATCTCGACATCATTGGGGTTCGAGGCGTTCTCGATGGCTGTTTCGT
>CAZGVT010000142.1:0-7995 GCA_964529255.1 uncultured Alphaproteobacteria bacterium
CTTGCAGCCGACCGCCGGACCGATCACGTTCGAGAACTGGCGAGTGCTCGTGGGTCGAATTGAGAGTCACTTCGCGGCCCCAAGACAGCCCCGAGCCGTGTTGGCTGCTTGCAGCCGACCGAAATTCTGCAAACCCTGCGAGCCGCCACTCTTCGGTTGGAGGATCGTTCGGCCCGCAACACCGAGTCGCCTCGCCTGCCGGCCGCTGAGAAGACCTCACTTGGTATCGGGCACAGAGCGATCTGCGAAAATCGCATACACTCGCACCCTTGACAGGTCAAAGTCCGGATACTTTTCAGGCGCGATCAAGAATCGTGGCTGCTCGGGAAGCTGTCGTGAGACAAGATCAGTTTCCGAAAAAGAGGTTGCCTCAGCGCTCGCCAGCCGAACTTCATACCTCACAGCACTCTTTACCAGAGGCCATTCGATTAACCGCGCGCCTCCGACTGAAGTGACTGTAAAGTTCACTTGCAGGTAGCCCGGTTCGACTACCGGAGGCGGGAGCGATGGAAACATCACCAAGAACGAACTTACAGGCGCATCGGCGGGACATGATCGCAACTGGCCGCGATGATCCGTTGCCGTGAGATAGTATTCGATTCCGGTCGCGCCGGTCGTATTCACCGTTGCGATGTACGATTCCGTGCCTGCACTTAGCAATGTGGTTTCCATCCAGCCGCCCGACGGCATCAGCCTGTATCGTACACGCTTGTTGACGAGCGATGGCGGTGTCGTTTCGCGAAATGTGTCTGACCAGGCCTGTGTACTGATCACTACACTTGTCGGATTGGAGGTCTCCACATTCAGCGGAGAGTGAATGAAATACGGTCCCAGATTCCAGGCGAGATCGCCAAAATCCCCGAGCTGCTCGTAGAGTTCAAGCGTGTAGTCATAAAAGTGAAATCCCCGGCAAGTGCCCGGCCAGCGTCGCGCCGCCAGCCCGCCCGTCATGACGCGTGACCATCCGCCGCCATCGCCCGCCATAACGCTCATGAATCCGTTCTGCTGAAAATACGAGAAACTCGAATCGATGTCGGTCGTGTAGCTTGCCTGGCCCATAATCTCCATTGAGGGATGGAGCTGTTGCAGTCCGCCGGCATTCCACGGAAGCTCGTCAACCGGATGCGCGCGCGGATCCCTTACCCAAATGTCAAACGGGTCCCCGTAGATTCTCACCTTAACACCCGGCCGGCGGGCCTGAATCGCCTCATAGAGTTGCCTGCAATAACTGCCCACCAATTCACCGGGAGTCATATTCCGCGCCAGGCACAACGGATCGTATCCCGAATACGAAACCTCGTTGATGTGAATTTTGAAGGCATCGGGTCGCAGCAGTGAATCGAGATTGCGAACTCGCTGCTGATAGTCCACAATGTTGTCGTAAAGGCTCCAGCACGGAGTCTGACGCCCGTGTTGATAGGGTACTGCACAATACCAATTCACATAGACGGAGTCATTGACCGCCAGGCGTCCTGTGGCCAGACGGTCAATGCGCGGGGACTCAACATAATTCGAATAGGAAGTTCCGGCTGTTTCGACAACCTGGTAATCGTAGCCCTCGAGCATAACTTCATTCGTCGGCCGCTTAAGCACGGTGAGAGTTGTTTCCTGCCTTCGCACCAAATCCTGCATCGGCCCGGCCTCTATAGTGATGTCATCAATCCACAGATTGCCGCCGGTGGCAATGTCAGGCCCGATCATAAACAGCACAGAGTCAATGTTGTAAGTCGTGAATCTGTGCTCGATCATGGTCCAGTCCTGAGTCACATTAGTAAAATAGTAGGTATTGAAATCGCAGCCGGTGGCAACGGGAGGTGGACCAAATACCTTGAAGCGCAATTCGCCTGAGAAATTCTGCACCTTGTACCAGAATTTAATGGAAATCCAGTGGTGCGCACCGAAGTAGAGCTGTTGCCGCAGTTCGAGACTGTGCGGAGTGGCCGGACTGAGATTCGTCCACTTGACGGATGAGCCTCCACCATGACGGATCGTTTGGTCGCGCGCGATATAGTTCCAGAAGGCATCGTCGTACATTGTCCACGAGCTTGGGCGCGATCCGCTCCACGATTCGAGATTGGAATTTGGAATGGAAACTCCAAGACCGGTCGGCATAATCGTGAATCCCGTCGTGGTGACTCGCATCGGAGTTCCGTTCATCAACACGCCTTCCTGCCAGGAAGGGTGATTTACCACATAGGCCGTGCGATCGCAGGACATCGTGAGCTTCATGCCCAGGTTCGTGAACTTTTGCCGCAGGATCATCGCCTGCTGGATCGTCCAAGGATTTCCAAACACCGGCTGCCCCGCATCGCCGTTGTTCCATTCGATCTCGTTCATCCTCGCCGCATAAGCCAGATCGGTAATCTCGTGACAGTAGTCGACCTGCTCTTGACTGCGACACGAGTTATTGATCGTGGCCACGCGAATGCTGTAATCCGGCCAGTCACGGATGTATACCCGATCGACAAAAACAGTTCCGTTTGCTTCAGAGAACAAGTAGAGAAGTGACTGCAAACCCCAGCGCAATCCGCTGTAGTCGTTTGCCGCCAGTATGACCCTCGAATCCGCCACCAGAATCTGGTACTCCTCGTCTCGCGTAAACGACCCAAGTCCCGGCAAACCGGATGAGTCGAGCGCACTCATGATCTGTGGGTAGCGTTCATCCGTTACCAACCACACAGTTGACTGCCTGCCGTTCGCTTGATTGGGCGTGATGACCGTAGGCCGGCGATATGTACGCGTTTCGATCAGCGCCATCGCTTGATCTCGTATCCAGACTTCAGAGGCGTTGGGGTTAGAGGGGACCACGAGGTACATGCCGCCGGGAATCAGCACGGGATCATCGCTGAGATAACCCATCTGCTGCGGGCGCGGCTGAATATCGCGAAGTCCGGCACCAGCCGGCCGGATTGTGGTAAGCAGGCTCAGGACAACAAGCGCAAGTAGTACCGCTTTTCTCATCGTTTTCGAAGGGATCTCATTTGGTCATTGTGTCTGTCAGCGGCGAGTGGTTCAAATCCCGTGCCACGCCACCACACAGCATTTGTCGTGCGAAACCTGTATATTCATGGAAGTTTTGCCGCCGAATGGCCCGACCGGACGGCACCCTACTGTACGCTGCGCAACTCCTTGCGGTCCGCTATCGCAATCTTCCGTCGCCGGTCACCTCGCGCGTCTCGGGACGGACACCTCCGTTCGCCGAAGCACGCGACCGGGACCCGGTATTTTATCGTCACCGGCGTCTGGGTCGCATCTCTAAAGGACCTCTGGACCAAAATCGATGCTCGATCCCGTCAACTGGCTTATCTCGACTGAAGAGCTGTCCCGAAGATTGACAGACCCGGAATTGTTCACTTGTGATATACGGAATGTCACAAATCAACCTGCCGCCGGCCATGAACTCTACCTTCGCGGGCACATCCCCAATGCCGTCTTCCTTGATCTCGACCGCGATCTCTCGGATCGCAGTGATCTTACCCGGGGACGCCATCCGCTTCCTTCCCCGGAGACCTTCGTAGAGACTCTAGCAGGCTTCGGCATAGGTCGCTCCAGTTATGTTGTTGCCTATGATGACGGGCCGGGTTCAAACGCGGCTCGCCTGTGGTGGATGATGCGTTGGCTGGGTTCGGATCGAGTAGCCGTGCTTGACGGCGGGCTCTCGAAGTGGATCGCCGAGGGGCGCACTTTGAACACAGGTTTGGAAGCGGCTCGGCCTCGCCCGCTGGATCCGTTGGCGCCGCATGTTCACGCGGAGATGTTGGCCACAATGTACCACGTCGAAAGTGCGAATGAACGCGGCATTACCTTGATGGACGCGAGATCCGGCGAACGGTTCCGTGGCGAGATCGAGAAGATAGACAAACGTGCCGGGCATATTCCGGGTGCGATAAACATCCCTTGGGCGGACACGGTCGCGCAAGGCGGGGTGCCGATAATGAAATCCAGCGCGGACCTGCGCGAACTCTTTGCCGCTCATGGCGTGACAAAGACATCACATGTAGTCACGTATTGCGGATCCGGTGTCACCGCTGCGCTGAACCTGCTCGCCCTGGAGCAAGCTGGCCTTCCCGCCGGAAAGCTCTACGTAGGTTCGTGGAGCGAGTGGATCGAACACCACTGACCAAACGAAATCAAAAAACAGACCCCTAAGAGTCTGTTTTTATTGGAGCCGCTGAACGGACTTGAACCGTTGACCTGCTGATTACGAATCAGCTGCTCTACCAACTGAGCTACAGCGGCGGTAGTTTCTGGAAACCCGATAATAGCAAGAATTCGGCGGAATGTCAAGCCCGACCTCTCCTCAACTGAGCCCCCTTACAGATTCGTTCTTTGCCGGGCCGACTCCTGATGTTGCACCCGCACTCATTGGCTGCATCTTGAAGGTCGGTCAAACAGCGGGCCGGATTGTTGAAGTGGAAGCGTACACCGATGACGACGCCTCACACGGCGCCCGTCGCACCACGCGCTCGAACATCATGCACGACACCTACGGCATGGTCTATGTCTATTTTGTCTACGGGATGTATCACTGCCTCAATTTCACGACAGACAGACGAAATGTCGGTGCAGTCCTAATTCGAGCAGTCGAGCCTGTCGATGGAATCGCGCTGATGCGGCGACGCAGAAAGCTGTCGGACATTCGTTCACTCTGCAACGGCCCCGGCAAACTCTGCGTTGCTTTTCGGATCAATGAACGAATGAACTGGTCTGCCGTAGGCGACAAAGTCCAGGTATTTCGCGGCGTTCGTGGCGAGATCGCGACGGGTCCGCGCATCGGCATTGCCAAAGCAACCGACCTCCACTGGCGATTCTACGAGCGGGATAACCCTTTCGTCAGCCGTCGTGCGTTGTGAATGACCGTGGATTGAATGTGGCTGTGCCTTCGGCGCGCGCCGTTAACAGTTACGTTCCCGGCCCACCCTATCCCTCCATCACCGGCAATTGCAACCGCTCTTCCTGTTGAACGACTTCGCGGTTCTCGGCGGCCAGTCTTTCCAGCCTATCCAGCGGCACATAGTAGCTTTTCAAGCCTTCGGTGCAGTTGCCGCACATCGCTTTCACGCGCCCCTCTCGAATCAACGTCATGCGCATTCGATCATACTCACGGCTGTGCCAGATCTGCGCAAAATCCTGCTTGAGCGCGTTGCCCATCGGATACTCTTCGTCCTTGTCGAAACAACACGGGACTACCGTTCCGTTCCAGTCGACCATCGTGGAAAACCAAAGCCGTTTGCAAGACTGATAGCGCCGTTTTGTCTCCCACTTCTGCCCCTTCCGGAAATATCTCCTTAAATTTTCGTCACGCGGAAGGTACTGCGCCGCCTGATCGTCGGTATATATCTGCGTCGTCTTGATCTCGACTCTGTCGGCGCCCCACTCTGAAGCAACCTTGCGAAGCAAGGGTATTTCATGCTCATTGTGTTTCATCGGCAGCCATTGCATGATGATCGCCGGAGTCTTCCGCCGCAGTTCATCTCTGCGCCGCCGTACGGCTCTCATCCCTTCCACAACAACATCAAGCTTACCTCCGATGCGATAGATTTCGTAAGTCTCTTGAGTCAACCCGTCGATCGAAAAAATCAGTTCGTCAAGTCCCGAATCAACCAACCGGCTCACCAGATTTCTCCGCAACATCAGATTTCCGTTGGTCGACGTCATAGTGTAGACGCCCTTGCCGTGAGCATACCGGATCATCTCCGGAAGTTCGTCGTTAATGGTCGGCTCGCCCTGATTCCACAACGCAACCACCTTCACCTGACTGCCGACGTTGTCGAGAATTGTCTTGAAATTCGCCAGAGTCATGGTACCCAGCGGGCGATGCAGGTCACGGGCGCCAATGGGACAGAGCGGGCACTGGAGGTTGCAGCGGCTAATCGGCTCCATCATGATACTCACTGGTCTTCCCCAAACAATCGGACGACGCATCAGATGCGACAGGGCATAACTTGCCGACACCTTGACGACATTCCAGGCAGGTCCGAATGAAAGGGTGAAACCGCGAGGGAGGACGCTCATTTGGGAGGACTCTATTTGTTAAACCCCGTCAATTTACAGATGTTTACGATGTGGCGCAAGACGGCTCAGGTAATTGCGAATCTGCAAGAGATTGCGTAAATTCAGCATAGGGCTGAAATAGTACACAAGCCGACGGTTGCCTTGACGGAGAAAGGAGTTCAAACCGTGATCTGGAAGTACGCCGCAACGCTTGGGCTCATCGTACTCGCCTCTCTGGCGTACTTTTCGTACGAGCCGGACGGCATGAAAAGTGGACATGGACCGTTTCCCTCCGACTGGTTCATGCAGCAGCGAACTTGGCCGGACTCTCACATAGAGCAATCTGACTACTTGCGCGCCTCTGAGCAGGCGGCGAGGCTGGGCCAAGTAACTCTCGACGATCAGCCCGAATGGGTCTCCGTTGGGCCGACCAACATTGGCGGACGCGTCACGGATATAGTTGGACATCCCACAGATTTGCAGACATTCTACGTCGCGGCCGCATCAGGTGGAGTGTTCAAAACGGTAAACGGTGGAAGCACCTGGACATCGATCTTCGACAGCGCGCCGACACTCTCCATCGGTGCACTTGCGATGGATCCTGACAATTCCAACGTGATTTATGTCGGCACCGGCGAAGCCAACTCTGCCGGATACAGCTATTTTGGCAACGGACTCTATCGCACTATTGATGCCGGTGCAAATTGGACTCACTTGGGCCTTGCCCCGACTCAATACATCGCTCGCGTGGTTGTCGACCCGACAAATTCCCAGACGCTGTGGGTCGCCGCCATGGGCGAGCTTTTTATAGAGAGTCAAGATCGAGGAGTCTATCGGTCTATTGATGGCGGCAACAACTGGGAACGCGTGCTCTTTGTCAATGACAGCACCGGAGCAAGCGATGTCGTTGTCAATCCGCAGAACCCGCAACTTGTCTATGCGGCAATGTGGGAGCGCATTCGAGGCCCGGAAGAGCGCCGCGTCGGCGGACGCGGCAGCGGAATCTTCCGCAGCACGGACGGTGGAGGCACCTGGACTCGCTTGACCAGCGGCTTGCCCGCGCAAGAAGATAATGTGGGGCGGATCGGACTGTCACTATGTTATTCCAGTCCCGGCGTGCTGTACGCAATCTATGCCGACGATCCCGGGAATTTTGCCGGCGTGTATAAATCCGTCGATGGCGGTGAAAGTTGGGGACGAGTCAATGACGGCATGCTCGGCAATATGTACTCGAACTTCGGTTGGTACTTCGGCAATATCCGCGTGCGACCGGACAACCCGAATCACGTCTTCGCACTTGGACAAACACTCTGGCGCTCAACCGACGGTGGCATGGACTGGAACGAAATCGCGTGGGAAGTCCACGTCGATCACCACGCGATGTGGTTCGCTCCCGATCAGCCGAACCGAATCATCATCGGCAACGATGGCGGAGTTTACGGTTCGATCAATAACGGCAACTCTTGGGTGTTCGTCTCCGGACTTCCCATCAATCAATTCTATGCGGCGACGGTGGATTTTCAACTTCCCCAGCGCCGCTACGGCGGCACACAAGACAACGGCACTCTGCGAACTCTGACCGGCGGGGCGGATGATTGGGGCGAAATTCACGGCGGTGACGGTTTCTACGTCATCGTGAGTGCAACCAATTCCAATCGCATTTGGGCGGAGTATCAATGGGGCGGACTGCGTCGCTCCAATAACGGCGGCAACAACTGGCAATCTGTTACGGACGGAATCGACGACGACGAACGCCGAAACTGGTCTACTCCGGTTGTCGCGTCGCCCGCGAATCCCGAGATTTTGTATTACGGCGCCGAGCGCTTGTACAAGACCACTAACGGTGGCGATTCGTGGAGTGCCATCAGCCCTGATTTGACCGACGGTGGCGGCAGCGGCAACTTGACATTCGGAACGATAACCACCATTGGCGTCTCGTCGCTCAATTCACAATTGATCTATGTGGGCACGGATGATGCCAATGTCAAAGTGACGACCAGC
>CAZGVT010000143.1:0-7919 GCA_964529255.1 uncultured Alphaproteobacteria bacterium
ACAGTTGTATCGGTCAATACCGGTCGGCTGCAAGCAGCCGACACGGCCCGTAAGGGTTGTTGTGCGTTTGATGAGCGGGGCACTTGAAGACAAGTGCCGCGATAAAGAAAGCGGCACCGGAGACGGTGCCGCTTGGCAAAATGAATCTGTTACCGGAATCAGGTCTTGATCATGCCCGTCTGCTTCATCAACATTTCCATTTCGTCGACAAGCTGACCGAGCTTCTCCATCACCGCGACGATCGCGTCGGGCTTGCTCATGTCGACGCCCGCGCCTTTCAGCAGGTCGAGCGAGTACTTGGAGGAGCCGCCGGAGATAAAGCCGAGATAGTCATCGAGTTCCTTCTTGCCGCCGTTGATCACGCGCTTGGACAAAGCCTGCGCGGCCGAATACGACGTGGCGTATTTGTAGACGTAGAAGCTGCGGTAGAAGTGCGGGATGCGAATCCAGGTGTACGCGTATTGACTGTCATAGGCGAATCGAGTGCCGTAGAAATCCTTCATCGTACCCAGATAGAGTTCGCCCAGCTTGTCCGGGGTGAGCGGCTCGCCGGCTTCGGCGGTGCGGTGCATCTTCAGCTCGAAGTCCGCAAACATCGCCTGTGTGAGCAGCGTGCCGCGAATCTGGTCAATGTACTGAGTGACAAGATAGAGCTTCTTCTTCGGGTCTTTCTCATTGCGGATCAAATAGTCCATCAATAGCGACTCGTTGAAGGTGCTCGCGACTTCGGCAACGAAGATCGTGTAGTCGGAGTAGATGAACGGCTGATGCTTGTAGGAGTAGTAGGTGTGCATCGAGTGGCCGAACTCGTGACACAGCGTGAACATGTCGTCGAACGTGCCGTTGAAATTCGTGAGTTGATAAGGGTGGCTCATGTAACTGCCCCACGAGTAGGCGCCGGATCGCTTGCCGGCCGTCTCGTACACATCCACCCAGCGGCTCTCGAATCCCTTCTTCATCGCGGCCACGTACTCCGGACCGAGCTTTTGCATGCCGTCCATGATGATGTCGATCGCCTGCTCGTATTCGTATTCGAGCCGCGTTTCCGGATCGAGCGGCACAAACATATCGTAGTTGTGGATCGAATCGAGTCCCAAGGCCTGACGGCGAAGTTCGACGTACTTTTGCAGCGGCGTAATGCGGGATTTCACGGTGGAAAGCAGATTCAAGTAAACCGTCGTGTCGATGTTCTCGCCATCCAGTGCGGCATGGAGCGTAGAATTATATCCCCGCGCCTGCGCATTGAAAATGTCACCGGCCACATTGCCGCTCATCAGGGCGGCGCCGGTGTTTTTGTATTGAATGTAGGTGTCGAGCAGACCAAGCGCCGCATTGCGACGAACTTCCCGATTGGGACTCTCCAGCAGCATGGAGACGCGACCCTCGGAAAGCTCCACATCTTCGCCGTTTTCATCCTTGATGGTGGGGAACTGGATGTCCGCTTCACGCAGAGCGGTGTTCGCGTTGCCCACGGCTTGCAGAGCCGGGCTGGAGAGCGCAAGAATACGCTCTTCTTCCGGACTCAGCGTGTGTGCTTTCGTACGCAGTTCATTGTGGATGTACTGCCTGTAGAGCGCGAGTTCCGGTTTGTCCTTGTACCATTTCTCGAGTGTCTCAACGGGAATGGTGACAAGTTCGGGCGAGAACCACGACACAGCCTCACCGAGTTTTGAACCGAGCAAGCTGGCCTGGTCCTTGTAGCCGGAATATTTTTGAACGCGTGTATCCTGATCGTAGGACATGTAAGCGTAGGACACGGCGTTTTCGAGATGCATCGCGAGGGGCTCGAAAGCCTTGAAGTAACCCAGCAGATCATCGGCGGACTTGCTGATGCGACCTTCAAACGCGCGAAGTTCCGGCAGCTTGTCTTCAACCCACTTCAAGTCCTTTTCGAAGTCGGCGTCGGACTTGTACATTTCAGAGAGATTCCACTTATACTTGTCTGAAATCTCGCTGCGCTCTTTGACTTTTTGCGCGTAAGCTGTGTAAACGGCCACGCCGGCCATAAGAGTGAACACCGAGAGCAAGAGGGCCATTCTGGCTCCCGGGAACCTAATCAAGCGAATCATGTTGCATCTCCGATTCTGATAGTATGGGGAAAGACAGGGAATGCAGGTGGCGAGTGCCCGTACTTCGGGCGGTTAGGCAGCGGTACCGTGGGGCGTACGGAATCCGACAAGGACGCCGAAGGTTTCTTCGAACAGGGCGCACTTCTGCTGGGCGGCCCATTCCTCCCAATGGACTGTTGATCGGGTGGAAGGTTGCAGATGGAAGCGCACTTGACCCTTGGAAACACGCACGACAACATCCTTTATTACCGAGGAGTGAGTGCGATCCAGACCATCGGCGATGCGCAAGATGGCAGCGAGCTTTTTCACCCGCTCCTGATCCGGAACCGTGAGCCACGCATAGCCTTCGTGGGTCATTTTGGGATGACTTTTCCGGTGATAGCGAGCGACATTTGCAATGATCTCGATTTCCTTGTCGGTAAAGCCCAAAAGCTCAGCGTGGCGGATGAGATAGTAGGAGTGGTGATGGTGCTGGGCGTGCGAGATGTAGGAGCCGATCTCGTGGAGGATGGCGGCGGCTTCGAGGTACTCCCGTTCGGTATCTCCGAGCTTGTGGACTGCAGCAGTCTGGTCGAAGATCCGCAGAGAAAGCCGCGCGACCTGCAGGGCGTGCTGCATTTCAATCCGGTAATGCGCCGCCAGATGCAGGACACTTCGGTAGCGCGGATCATCATGGAAATCCAGCGGGCCTCCGGCAAACCGTTTGGCGATAGTGTCCATGACAATTCCCTCGCGAAGCGCGTATTCCGAGGCCGTCAGCTCCTTCAGCTTCAGCTCGGAGAACACCTGTTCGAGAATGATGGCTCCGGCCACGACAATATCGGCGCGGGAGGGCTCGAGGCCGGCGATCTTGCGACGCTCGGCGACGGTCTTTGCGCCGGCGATTCTGGCCACAAGTCGCATCAGCTCGTCGCGGGCGATGGTTGTCCCGCCGATCTTCGCCTCTGTTGATTCGCCCCGTGCAGCGCGAACCATCTTGGCCAAAGCGAGCACGGTGCCCGAACTGCCGACCGCTGCTTTCCACGCGAGTTTGGAAAGATCACGGGTGAGCGGGTTCATATAGCCGGCGACATATTCGCGACAGGATCTGATACTCTTAGCACCGGCTGTGCCATCGGGAAAGAACTTTTGGGTGAGCCGGACTGCGCCGAGGCGCAGGCTGTTGGTGTACTTGATTTCGCCTTTCGAGCCCACGACAAACTCGCTGCTGCCGCCGCCGATGTCGACCAGCAGCATTGAAGTGCGCTGATTGGGAACGGATTCGAGAACACCAAGGTACGTCAGGCGAGCTTCTTCAAACCCTGACGCGACTTCGACTTCAACATCGGTCTCCGTACGCACGCGATGAATGAATTCATCCTGATTGCGCGCCTCACGGACCGCACTTGTCGCGACCGCACGCACTTCGGCACCGGCAGAGTCGGCGATTTGTTTGAATCGCTTGATTGCGGCGATGCCACGGTTGAGCACGGGCTCGTTGAGGAATTTCATATCCTCGGAACCCATGCCGAGTCGAACCGCCTCCCGGTCGCGACCGATCACCTTAAACCTTCCGTGCTGAGCATCGATGGACACGAGCAACAGGTGAATGGAGTTCGTGCCGATGTCGATGACGGCGAGGCGTCGCTGCTCAGCTGCCGAGGATCGAGTTGATGCCTTCTTTGAGCGCGCGGTTGGTTTCATGGTAGCTGTGATCGGCACTGACAACCTGGAAGCCGAATTCCTCAGTCATCAGATCGAACGCAGTAAGCATGCGCTTCTGATACTCGACGAAACTGTCGTAGAAATCCTCACCGAGCTTGAGGTCCATTCCGGACTCCCAATAGTTCAGCCCCTCGCCAAGCCCGTCACCCCAATAGCGTTCGCGCAACGTGTCGGCGTTGATCACACGCGGAATGAGTTGATCAATGCCGATTCGCATATAAAACGTCATGTGCGGCTGGACGGCGAAGCCGTAGACTTTGCGGATCCAATCGCGATCGGCGCCGCGCACGAGCGCGCGGGCGAAGGCCGTGTAGATGTAGCGATCGGCCAGCACGACAAATCCTGCCTTCAGAGCGGGGATAATCTCATGCTCCAGCCGGTCGGCAAAGTCGGCGGCGTACAGCATGCTGTATGTATTCACATTGAGTGTGTGACCTTCCTTGGCCTCATCTATGGCCGCGCCCAGCAGAGGCGAGCGTGTCCAGCCGGTCGTGGCGACGGCGAAACCGCGCACTTCCAGCCAACTCTTCAAGTCTTCAATTTGGGTCGATCGACCCACACCGTCGGTCCCTTCGATCACGATGAGCTTTCCGCTGAGATCGGAAATGTCCACATAGGGCAGACCGACGCCGTAGAATACGGACGGTTTAGACTGCATGCGCGGTCACCTGCGGGTGGTAAGGGCGCGGATCGAAACCTTCGAGCATGGTCTTGGTAATCTCGCGCATTTTCATCTGTTGCGTTTCAATCGGCAGGGTGGCATCGACGATGTTCATCGCAAACTCCGCGGCGATCTTATCGTACTCGTCAAGGACGCGGCTTTGGAAAATGCGGAAGCTCTCCTTGGGGTCTTCATGCAGGCCCATGTCCATACCCGCTTCATGGAATTTGAGAGCTTTGCGACCGGTGAGAATGCGCTTGAGCGAAACATCGATGGGGACGCGGAAATAAAACGCGAGGTCGGGACGTGGAGCGAAGCCATACAAATCGCGCACCCATTCCCTGTGGACTCCGCGCACGACGTCGCGACTGAAAGCCGTGTAAACATAGCGGTCGGCGAGGACGATCATGCCTGCCTTCAGCGGAGGTAGAATCAGATGAGCGAGTCTGTCCGCGAAATCGGTGGCGTGCAGGACGCTGAAGGTCGTCGGCGTCAAGAGATTCTTTTTCTTGCCGCGGCGAATCGTCTCGTTCACGAGCGCGGACGAGTTCCATTCCGTGAAAAAAACGCTGTACGATTCGGAGAGCAGCCACTTATGGAGCAGTTGAAGCTGCGTGGATTTCCCGGAGCCGTCGATCCCTTCGACGATAATCAGGCGGCCGGGAAATCCGTGCGAACGGTCAAAAAGTCGAGTCACTTGGTCGGTGTAGCTTTGCGTTTACGTGCAATGGAGCGGAGTACCCTGGGCGGGAGGTGCCAAAGCAGCAGGCCGGGTTCGCGGGGTTTGCCGGTGTCGATTCGAATGCAGCAGATCGCGCCTTTCTTCATTTCGATCACACTGCGATTGCCACCCAGCAGGTAGGTTGCGAACAAACCGAGCGAGGGTTCGTGGCCTACCACCAGCACGCGCAGCGCATCCGCGTATTTTCCGAGCAGGTTGTACATTTCGCGCGGGCCCGTTTCGGGGAGGAGCGCGTCGGTGATTTCGATGCGCTCTTCGCAATCGACGGCGCGGGCGGCTATCAACGCGGTTTCACTCGCGCGCGAAAGCGGGCTGGTGAGGATGACATCAAACTCGGGAACGAGTTCGGCGATTCCCTCGGCAGCTTTCGTAAACTTCTGAATGCCTTCTTCGGTGAGCGGACGATCGTCGTTGGGATAGCCGGGGGTTCCCCGAGGCACGGCGATGGCATGACGGAGGATGAAAACTTCCATCGATGCTATCGGCCAAGCGGCTTAAAATCAGTCCTGCTCACCTGGCGGCCGTTTGCTGCTTTTCGCGGAGCAAGTTGAGCGCGCTCCCGGCACGGAACCACTCAATCTGCTCATGATTCATCGAGTGATTCAAAGCGGCTTCGTCGGCGGTTCCATCGGTGTGTTTCAGGGTCATCCGTACAGGACGGTTAGGCGAGAGTGCCGCAAGATCGTGCAGTGAAATGCGATCTCCTTCGCGCACCTTGTCGTAATCGGCAGGATTGGCAAACGTGAGTGGAAGTATGCCCTGCTTCTTCAGATTGGACTCGTGAATGCGGGCAAAGCTCTTGGTGATTACCGCCGCGCAGCCGAGAAAACGCGGAGACATTGCGGCGTGTTCGCGCGAGGACCCTTCGCCGTAGTTTTCGTCTCCCACGACGACCCAGCGCATGCCTTTGGCCTTCAGGTCACGAGCGACTTTCGACGGTTCGAGATTCGGCTCACCGCTCACGGGGTGTGTGAGTTTCGCGGCCTGATTGTTGAAAGCGCTGATCGCCCCGAGGAACATGTTATCGGAAATGTTGTCGAGATGTCCACGGAAGCGGAGCCACTTCCCAGCCGGGGAAATATGGTCGGTAGTACATTTCCCAAGAGCTTTGATCAGGAGCGGCAGGTCGATGTAATCCTTGCCATCCCACGCTGCGAAAGCGGTGAGCGCCTGCAGGCGCGGAGAGTCGGCACGAATTGAAACCGATACGGCGTGTGCATCGGCGGCGGGAGGCACATAGCCGTCGAAGTCTTTGACAAACCCGTTCGCCGGAACCTCGGGTGCCGGCGACGGCGGACGCAGTTTGAAACTCTTACCGTTGGTCTTGATTTCATCGGTCAAAGGATTGAAGTCGAGCGTGCCCGCCAAACCGTAAGCCACAGTAATTTCCGGGCTGGTCAAGAAAGACAGGGTACTTGCGCTGCCGTCATTACGTCCGGGGAAATTGCGATTGTAAGACGAGATGATTGAATTAACTTCGCCCTCTTTAACGTCATCGCGCTTCCATTGACCGATACACGGCCCGCAGGCGTTGGCGAGCACAACGGCGCCGATTTTTTCGAGTCGTTGCATCTGCCCATCGCGCTGAATCGTGCGAAACACCTGCTCGCTGCCGGGGGTGACGTAGAATGGAATCGGCATTTTCACTCCAGCCGCGGCGGCCTGATCGGCGATTTCCGCGGCGCGGCAAATATCTTCGTAGGACGAATTCGTGCAGGAGCCGATGAGCGCATTCGTGAGGTGCGCGGGCCAGCCATTGGATCTTGCGGCGGATGCCAACTCTGAAACGGGTCTGGCGGCATCAGGACTATGCGGGCCGACTACAAACGGCTCAAGTTTGTCCAGATTGACTTCAACAACGCGGTCGAAATACTTTGAAGGATCCGATGCAACCTCGGGATCCGCCGTGAGCAAGTGGAGATTTCGGCTTGCGAGGTCGGCGAGTGCCCTGCGTTCAGTCCACTTGAGGTAGGTTTCCATGCGGGTGTCATAGGGGAATACAGAAGTCGTGGCGCCCAACTCCGCTCCCATGTTGGTGATGGTGGCTTTGCCCGTGCAGGAGAGACTCGCGGTGCCCGGTCCAAAATACTCGATCACCGCGTTGGTTCCGCCTTTCACGGTGAGGATTCCGAGTAGCACCAGAATGATGTCCTTCGGAGCAGACCAGCCGGAGAGCTTGCCGGTGAGATGAACTCCAATGCGCTTGGGCATGAGCACTTCCCACGGCAGCCCGGCCATCACATCCACGGCATCGGCACCACCGACACCCGAGGCGAACATTCCCAAACCTCCGGCATTTGGCGTGTGCGAGTCGGTTCCGATCATCATCCCGCCGGGGAACGCGTAGTTTTCAAGCACGACTTGATGAATGATCCCGGCTCCCGGTTTCCAGAAACCAATTCCGTATTTCTGTGAAACGGAAGTTAGAAAATCGTAAACTTCCTGATTTGAGATCTGCGCGGTCTTTAGATCTTCTCCGGCTCCCACGCGCGCCTGAATCAAGTGATCGCAGTGTACGGTTGTCGGTACGGAGACCGATTTCAAACCCGCGGACATGAATTGCAGGAGTGCCATTTGCGCGGTCGCATCCTGCATTGCCACGCGGTCGGGTCGCAATTGAAGATAGGACTTGCCGGCTTGAAGTTCGGCGGAAGCAGGATCATCGAGATGACCGAAAATGATCTTTTCGGCCAGTGTCAGCGGCCGATTGAGACGCTTGCGGACAATCTCCAGCCGCTCGCTC
>CAZGVT010000144.1:0-7898 GCA_964529255.1 uncultured Alphaproteobacteria bacterium
AATGCACGACAAACTGTTTATACCGGGCCCGATCGAAGTGCGGTCCGAACTCCTCCAGGAAATTTCCCGCCCGCAAGTCGGCCACCGGACTCAGGCGTATCGCGATGTCCATCAGGCGGCAGTGGAAATGACGAAGAAGATTCTCTATACGGAGCAGGAACTTCTGCTCTTTACCAGTTCGGCGACAGGCGTGATGGAGGGCAGCGTCCGGAATCTGGTGCAGAAGAAGGTTCTGCACGGGGTGAACGGCGCCTTCTCGCAGAGGTGGTTTAACATCTCCTCCAAGTACAACGGTTTTCCGGCGGAGAAGATCGAAGTGCCGTGGGGCCAGGTGATTAAACCGGAGATGGTGGATGCGAAGTTGAAGACCGGCGAATTCGATTGTTTCTGCCTGGTATTCAACGAGACCTCGACCGGCGTGCGCGCGCCGATCGAAGAGATCGCCAAGGTGGTGAAGAAGTATCCCGATGTGATGTTCCTGGTGGATGCGGTCTCGGCCATGTGCGGGGACAAGATCGAGTGCGACAAGCTTGGGCTCGATGTCTGTCTCGCGGGAACGCAAAAGTGTTGGGGACTACCGGCGGGATTGTGCGTGACGATGATTTCCAACAAGGCGATGGCGAAGGCTGCGACCGCGAAGAATCCCGGCTATTATGTGAATTTCGTGGATGCGAAGAAGTACAATGACAAGCACGAAGTGCCGCATACCCCGGCTGTTCCGCTGATTTTTGGACTGCGCGCGCAGGCGGATTACATTCTGAACAAGGAGGGTCTGGAGAGCCGCTGGAACCGTCACAAAGAGATGGCAAAGATTGTGCAGCAGTGGGCGGTGGATCGCGGATTTGCGATGTTCCCGGAGAAGGGTTA
Source organism: uncultured Alphaproteobacteria bacterium (assembly GCA_964529255.1). Lineage (GTDB taxonomy): Bacteria > Electryoneota > RPQS01 > RPQS01 > RPQS01 > CAZVXJ01. The sequence goes on from CAZGVT010000144.1 coordinate 868, forward strand.
CGAGTCGGTGACGCTTTCGTGTATTACGAACAATCGCGAGATCAATGTGTCGCAGCTCAATAAGGACCTTTCGAAGCAGCATCATGCGATTATTTCCAACGGCTACGGCGACTTGAAGGAAAAGACATTCCGCATTGCGCACATGGCCGACTGGCAGGTGAAGGATATTCGCGAACTGCTCGGCTGGCTTGATGAACTGATTCCGGCGCCGGTGGAGGCGTGAGCTGAAACGCTGAAAACCTGAAACCCTGCGACGCGGCCGCTGCTTCGTTGAGCCATTCAGGGTTTCTGCGTTTCAGAGTTTCAGGGTTTTCGAGCGATGCACATTTCCCCCTTGATCCCCTCACGAGATGTGGGGGGAGAGGGGGAGGGCGGCGGGAAACGATTTGGCTAAATCCTAAGGGGGGATTATCATGCTGGCACGCATTTTCTTGTGTACCGTGCTATGCACGTGTTCTTTGACAGTGTTGGCTCAGGACGGGCCGTGGACGGTTCTCGAGACTGACAACAGAGGCTTTGGGGTCTTTTCATCGCAACGCAGCCGCGACACTCTTGACATCATAGTGCAAATCATGGAGAACATGCATCATGTTGCGGTGAATCCCACAAGTGGTGAGATCCTGGAAGATCCGATTTCCTTTCTCGGTGGTGTCGAAGCTCCACCGGAGCTGTATGACATGGTATCGACCGACAGTTTATGGATCGCGGCGATATACACACGCAATGAACCAACCGCACCGCCGAGCTACCAGATCTGGTTGCAATGGGGCAGTGACGTTCGTAGAGGAATGTCCCGAATTCACGAGCAGACACACTACGGAGGGTCCGGCACTTGCGGCAGTTGGCCAGAGCATTTCCGGCTCACGCGAGGGGGAACGGACACCGTTTGGTGTTCGTTCGTGGATCACTGGTATTGCCCGGACGAGGATCCGCAGAGCGGTTTCGATGCGGTAGTAGGCTTCTATCTGTTGACTGAAGATACGTTCCAGATCGTGCAGCAGCAACATGGATTTGGAGCGGCCGATGTTTGGGTCATTCCGACTCCTGCCGATACATTGCTCAACGCGGTACTTGGTTTGTCAGGAACAATCTGTTTCAGCGCTGTTCATGGGAGTCAGCCGTTGTGCGAGGAAGGAATCTCTGTCGACTGTGATCCGGCGCGGCCAGTAGCACTGCTTGCACGATCCGATCAGGGGGTATTGGTGTTAAGCCGGACGAGCGGAGTGAATCCGACGGCTCCTGCGAGACTGTTTGAAGCCAACCTTGTAGACGGAACCTGTAACGAGTTATTCACGTTGTATCGTGAACCGGCGGCAGGCAACGCGAATGCGCGGCACGGTATAGCGTGGTTGTCGATAGAGGGGCAGGCGATTCTGCTGACGCGAATCGATACCAATGGTGCAATCTCGCTACCGGAAGGCTTGATCTATCAGGGGAGTGGAGAGTGGGAAATTCGCGATGCCGACGTGACCATTCGCGATGATGGCAGGGTGGTGGTGGTTTGGAGTGAACGCCTCGACACTGAAACCGATTGCACGAGAGTTAAGCTCATGTCTCTGGGTTGGGACACTCCGCTGGCGGCCGATGCGCGTGAACATGCTGCGCAGCCGTCATCGCTGAAGTTGTCCGCGTTTCCGAATCCATTCAACGGCGAGTTGCGGATTGAGTACGAACTTGCACATGCGCAGGAAATTTCACTCTCGGTTTTCGACGTATTGGGCAGACAGGTTGATGTGATCTATTCAGGGCGTGTGGATGCGGGAGCACATTCGGCCGTGTGGAATCCGGAGGGGGCCAGTGGAATTTATCTGGTGCGGCTTTCAACTTCAGAGGCCAGCACCACGCAGAAGGTTTTATTCATGAAGTAAACTCTCGACGGCACAGAAGGAGGCGCATCATGATTCGCTCATTTGCCGTGGTGATGATTCTTGGAATGGCTTGTTGGGGGCAGGTTGAGGGACCGTACACCCTCTATGAGGGCACGCTGTTGCCGGCGGCGCAGGGATTTCAGGTGCTTGCCGAGACGGACAGCACGGCGCGAGTTTTCTATCAACTTGGTTCGCTGACTTGGATGCAGCTCTTTGATGTTGAAGACGGGCAGGTGGAGGGTTGGCCGGGGGTTGTGGGCAGCGCGAATGACGGCTATCTCCGAGTGCTTGAAGATGCAATCGGATTCGACAGCGGGTGGGCGCTGGTCGCTTATGACAGTTCGCAGACGTACAATCAGACATTCTTGTTGTGGCGGAGCGGAGACTCCGTGCAAACCCGCATGCTGGACGAGGCGACCCATCATTCGACGTGGCAATATGGGAGTGGAAGCATGAACGACCACATTCGCCTTGCGTGGTGCGGCGGAGATAGTATCGTCATGACATGGATTGACTATTGGGAGGTATGGGTAGGCTTTCCGGAGGCTGGAGTAGCGTTTGACGCTCGACGGTTTTCCATGCAATCAGGAGAGCAGCTTGGCGGCGGAGAATACGGAGGCGCCTGGTTTGATGACGCATGGGCTCTTGGGGCTGAGACGGACTCACCGCTGGTTGCCGGTGTGTATGGGAGCAACGGATTGTGTATTGATGCACTCTACGGAAACGGCTGGTGGAGTCCGTGCATGGATGGGGGCATCAATTGCCCTGGTTTTCCTCTGGCTTGGCTGATCAATCAGGATGGCCGGATTCTCATGCTCTCGCGATTTAGTGAGGCAATTCTTGAGGTAGATAAAAGGGAGCGTGAGTGTCGTGAGCTTCTTACTGTTGATCTGGACCCTATTGCAGGCACGTCCCATTCGAACTATGGAATTGCTTGGCTTTCGCGCCTAAGCGGTGGGCTCCAATTAGGACGAGCAACAACTGATGCGGAGCAATTTCTGTCGCCCGGCGCATTGTACTGGACAGAAGCCGATCATCGAATTCTCTCCACGGGATTGGCCATTTCGGACGGCGGAAAAGTGATGGCATTGTGGTCGGAGGAGCAGTTGAGTGATCCCACAATCCGGCGGTTGCAAATTGCGGCGGTGGATTGGGACACCCCGCTCGCGGCGGAGCCTACATCTCTGATCCCCGCTCCTTCATCTCTGTCGCTAACGTCCTATCCGAATCCGTTTAACGGCGCATTGCGGATTGAGTATGAGCTGGAAAGGGCGCAGGATGTTGAGCTGTCGGTGATGAATGTGCTCGGGCAACAGGTCGCGCAACTTGAGAGCGGAAGGCGAGAGGCGGGAGTGCACTCCGTCGCCTGGACACCCGGCGGCGGCACCGGAATCTACTTTGTGCGACTCGCGGGAGAGAGCGGCGTCGTAACGGAGAAGGTGATGTATTTGAGGTAGGGCGGCGGACGAAGGGCGGAACACGAACTGCACTTCATGCAGCCGCTCAGGGGTTGGGAAATCATGCTACGCATCATATTGATGGCGATTCTGTTTGCAGCGTTCGACGCGCAAGCGGAAGAAACTCTGATACCGGTGGATACGGCCGGATGGGTGATGAACATTTCGGTGGAACTCGAACAGGAATTGCGACTCTTTCCGGAGTATCCGGAATTCCGGGAGGCAAGACTGTACCGCAGAGACGATTCAACTTATGCTTTGGAGATTTCGTATAAGCGGCAGTCGCTGGACCTGCGGGACCGAAAGAGTCTCAGCGCGGCGGAAGTCCTGGACTTGCAACAACGAGTGAGCCGCACGCTGTACGCGAACGCTCCGGAGATCTCCATGGATCAGTCGGGCCGGAATAAGCTCGTGATCGGAAATACGGTGGCCGGAGTCTTCTATTACGACTGGCTGATTCCGGTGGCCGTGGGTGCCCACGACGAGGAATGGGGCTCGCTTTATTGGGTCACGGGGGGACTGAACTATCTCATTCCGTTCCTCGCGACACAGCATGCGGAGGTCACACGATCCACCGCGACCATGTGGCTTTACGGAGCGACGCGGGGTCCGTGGCACGGAGCGGCGTTTTGGGCGCTGACATCCGATGAAGTGGATGACGCGGATGAGCGAACCGGTGCGGCATGGGCAACAGTCGCTGGATACGGCGAGGCCGCCGGCCTTTATGCCTGGGCAAAACATTCGAAGATGAGCGACGGCCGCGCGGCGACAATCGGTGTCGGAGGTGATTTTGGCGCCGGAGTCGGGATTGCTGCCGCGCTGCTGATGTCGAAGGACCATAATGAAGGGGAGTCGGATGAAGCCAGGGGTGACCGCGTTGCCGGGTTGGGGCTCGCGGGCTCTGTCGGTGGATTGATGGCGTACAACAAGCTCGCCGTGAAGTGCGATTACACGCGGGGAGATGCCTACGTCACGCGCGCGACGGGCTATCTCGGAGCGGGGGTCCCTATGCTCCTGCTCGCAGCATCGGGTGAAGAGGATGAAGACGTGTATGCGGCGGCGGGGATTGCGGGGGCGGCGGCAGGGCTCGGGCTGGGACATCTGCTTACCTTGAAACATCACGCCAGCCGGGCGGATGGTCAGATGGCTCTGGCTGGAATGATCGCGGGCGGGATGTTCGGATTCGGAATCGGCCTGGCGGGACACCACGAAGAAACTGAATTTGCGAAAGTGAGCACGGCGTTGGGCGCTCTGGGGGGATTCGCGCTCTCCTACTACAGTGGCGTCGGCCGGCACGCGTTGGCCGGTTTCGAGCCGGAGTTCATGGCGGGCGTCATGCCGAATCGAGGGCAACTGGTTCCAAGTCTGACGATGACGTGCGCGCGCCAGCCGCGGTTCAAGGGTTAGAGTTCTGCCGCTTGGTTTTCCCAACTTGTTTTTTGGGAGGGACGGCGGTTTCCGGCGGCGTGAGGGCAGCCCACACGGCGGGATAGGCCAAGTGTTGCCGAAGAGCTTTCTGTGATCCTTCAGGCGCGAAAACCGAAGACGCGCTTTCAGGATGACAAAAGTTGAAGTGATTCGCTTCGATGGCGAAGAACTCCGCCCCCGCATCAGCATGGCAGGGATGGGATCCGAAGGTTGTGCGAGATGAGAAGAGCGAATGTGTGACCTATGAAACGTCCCCCCGTTGGACACCAGCCGGCCCAAGAGGAGATGAAATGCAGGTTTTGATTATGGTATTACTTGTGGTCTCATTAGCCTATGCTGAGACAGGAAATGAGGCCGCCCCCGACAGCGTTCATTACATCATGCCCGAACAGACTATCACGGGCACTCGCTGGCGGACGCAAAGCGGCGAGATGTCGCAGTCGATTTCAACAATTACCTGGAAGGAGATGGAGTTTTCCAATCCGCAGACGGCGGCGGATGCGATTGGACACACGGGACAAGTGTTCGTGCAGAAGAGCCAGCTTGGCGGCGGCTCGCCGATGTTGCGCGGATTCGCGGCGAACTCGGTACTGCTGGTCATGGATAACGTGCGGCTGAACAACGCGATCTATCGCGGCGGGAATTTGCAAAATATTATTCAGCTCGACGCAAGCACGCTGGACAATGCGGAAGTCTTATTCGGGCCGGGATCGGTGATGTACGGCAGCGATGCGATGGGAGGCGTGATGCTGTTTAACACGCCGACTCCTCGGCCGTCCTTTTCCGAAGCGGCAGTCGTCCACGGTGGCGCATTTACGAGATATTCCTCGGCAAATTTCGAGAAAACAGGGCACGCGCACGCAGAGATCGGCTATAAGAAATGGGGCTTTTTGACCGGGCTGACCTACTCGGATTTTGACGATTTGCGCGCGGGTTCCGTGCGGCCCGCCGGCTATCCCGATTACGGCAAAAGGACGGAATATGTCGGCCGCGAGGGAGATCAGGATGTGATCTTGCCAAATGAAGACGTGGATATTCAGAATCCATCGGGTTACAGTCAATTCAATTTCCTGCAGAAGGTTAACTATTTTGCCTCGGCAAAGTGGCAGGCGAACTACGGATTTTATTACAGCACGAGTTCAAATATCCCACGCTACGACAGGCTGCTGGAATATCGCAACGGCAGACTCCGTACCGCACAATGGTATTACGGGCCGCAGAACTGGCAGATGAACCGGCTGAATGTGAGATTAACGGGCGCGAACGGGATCTACGATGAAGCAACCATCATCGCGGCTCATCAATACACGCAAGAAAGCCGGCACGACCGCGGTTTCAACAGCGAGCACATTGCTCACCGCAGAGAAAATATCCATGTCTACTCCTTGAATGCGGATCTCAGCAAGCAGATTGCCGAGAAGCAGAAGTTTGTCTATGGCCTCGAATTAACTCACAACGACGTGACTTCCGAGGCGGAGAGCGAGAACATTCTCACGGGTGAGCGGATCCCGGAATCCACTCGATATCCCGACGGAGGCAGCGTGCTTTCGAGCTTTGCACTGTACGCAGGGCATGATTGGGCCACCGGCAGGAGAACCGCGCTGGAAACCGGCTTGCGCTACACGCACACGCTGTTGAATTCGAAATTCGAGGATAAAAGTTTTTACGCATTCCCGTTCGATGAGATCGACGTGAACACGGGAGCCCTTACGGGAAGTATTGGGCTCAGCTATCATCCCGATACGAATACGCGGATGTTCTCGACGCTCTCTTCAGGTTTTCGCGCGCCGAATGTGGACGACGTGGGCAAGATATTTGAATCCGAGCCGGGCAGCGTCGTCGTGCCGAATCCCGATCTTGGCCCGGAGTATTCTTATAACGGCGAACTTGGAATTGAGCAGCGATTCCGGCACAAGCTGACGGCTCGCGGGGCGGTGTATTACTCGCAATTGGTTGATGCGATGGTGCGCAGGGATTTTCAGTTTAACGGCCAGGACTCGATTGAGTACGATGGAACGCTGTCACAGGTTCAGGCGATTGTGAATGCCGGTGAAGCGTATGTGGCCGGCTTTGATGTATCCTTCGACGCGCAGGTTTCAAAGGAATGGCGCGCGTACACGACGATGACCTACACGGCAGGCAGAGACACTGAAGAGGAAGTGCCGTTACGGCACATTCCGCCGCTGTTCGGAGAAACGCGATTGAAGTATGATCGCACCAAGTGGGCGGGCGAGTTTTTTGCGCGTTACAATTTCGACAAGAAGTTCGACGACCTCGC